>CBDUBB010000061.1:0-9439 GCA_965365265.1 uncultured Flavobacteriaceae bacterium | reverse complement strand
CAGGCTGGTAAACACCCCGGTGCCGATCATGTTGGCGATCACCAGGGCCGCCGCCACCTTCCAGCCAATTTTTTTAGCGTTTGGGATCATTTCAGGATTTCCGCTCGTTTTGCCCGGGCAGGACCGTGTTTTGTGGGAAACAATCTATGGATCTTTCTTACTGTTTTTTGTTGCTGCCAAAGGATTTATCCGGGAAGGGCGGGGGTGGCGGCACTTTCCGGGGATCCTTCCGGATCTCCTCCTTCAGGAATTCGATGGCCCGTTCCAACTGGGCATCCTTTCCATTGTACGTGGCGTGAGGCAGGTTGTCCACCTCTATATCGGGCTCAAAACCGTGTCCCTCGATCAGCCATTCCCCGTTTTCGCCATAGACCCCCATCATGGGAGCCCGGGCGAGGCCTCCGTCACTTAAGCGGTTGGCACTGCTCAACCAGATCTCACCGCCCCAGGTGCGCACCCCGATGGTGGTACCCAGCCCCAGTTTCTTAAAGCCGTCTGCAAAGGCTTCCCCGTCCGAATAGGTGTTTTCATTTACCAGTACCACGATATGCCCGCGGAAGGCGTACTGCATGTTCCATGTCGGTTTTCCGCTTCGGGTGGCCCAGTACATCCATGCCTTCCGAAGGAGTTTTTCGAGGATAAAACTGTCGATGTTCCCCCCAAAATTATACCGAACGTCTATAATGAGGCCGGGTCGGTCAAAAACCGGGTAGAACTCCCGGTAGAACTGGCTGATGTCCCCGGAGCCCATTGCCCGCAGGTGCAGATAACCCACCTGATTTTCGGTGGCTTCCTCCACGCTTAACCGATTGGTATATTCCCAGTCCCGATAGCGTAGGTTGTAGGAGTTCCCAATAGGATTGACGATAATATCCCGATTGGTATTGCCCTGCTTCAGGGTTAGGCGGACCTGCTTTCCTTCCTGGTTCCGGATGAGTTCCCCGATTCCGAGTGCCTGCGGGGTTGGCCTGCCATTCACATGGGTGATGACATCCCCCTCCTTCACATCGAGATAGGGATCATCCAGGGGGGATTTTTCATCGGGGTAATCCGGATCCGCCCGGTAGATCTTTTCAATCCGGAACCCATCCCGGTCCCGGCTGAAAACCGCCCCCAGGCTCGCTACCGAAATGTTTTTGTCATCGGCCCGCATGTCGCCGCCGCGTACGCTGGTATGAAGGGCCGAAAGTTCGCCTACAAACCGGCCGATCAAATCGGAGAGTTCCTCCCGGGTGGTTACCCGGTCTACCAGGGGGAGGTATTTGTCACGCATCGCATCCCAATCCACCCCGTGCATGTTCTTGTCATAGAAGTAATCCCGTTCCATCCGCCAGGCATCTGTATAAAGCTGTCGCCACTCCTCCCTTGGGATAACAGGGAATTTCCAACCCTTGAGGGAGATCTGCTGTTTCCCCAGGTCCTTGACCTCGGAAGTGCCTGCATCGATCACGTAGAAATTGTTTTGCCGGCGGACCAGGAGTTTTTTTCCGTTGCCACTGAGCGCATAGCTGCGGATGTTCTCGACAATGGTTTTCAGTTCGACCTCGGCATTTCCTATTTGGACCCCTTTCAGATGGATTTTGGCTTCCAGTCCTGTCTCCCTTTCGGTCAGGTACAGGCTTTTTTCAGAGACGCTCAGGTTGCGATAGTTCCCGGCCGGCACGGGAATTTCGGCCAGCCGCTCCTGAATGCCCTCCAGGTCGATGGCAACGGCGAGCTCTTCCGCCTTTTTTTCTTTATCCTTCTCAGTATCAGTATCCTCAAACAATTCATCAGCCGCCCGGAAGGGGGAACGCACCCCTTTTTGGAGGGGGATATGGTAGATCTTGAACCTGGCATCGAAATAAGGTTCCGGCTGACGGGGTCCCCAGGGGGAGCCCACCAGGGAGGTAAAACTCCTGTCGGACAGGAAATAGATGAACTTCCCGTCCCTTCCCCATTGGGGGCTCACGGAATTGGCCCGGTCCGTGGTCAGGAAATGACGTTTTCCCGTGGAGAGCTCATAGAGCACAATCCGGGTCATCAGGTTGTCGGCCGTTTCTTCAAAGGCCAGCCATTTTCCATCAGGCGACCAGGCCGGATTCCCCACATAATTGTCCAGGGTGGAAATTTTAGTGCTCCTGCCGGTCTTCAGGTCCAGGATATACATGCGCTCCATCAGGTCCTTGTAAGCCAGCCCCTTGCCGTCCGGAGACGGCACTCCTTCAAAGCGGAGCACCTCTCCATCCCGGGTGATGGGTTTCTCTTCCCCGATTCCGTTGGCAGGAAGGGATACAAATTCAAACTCCCCGCTTTCATCGGAGAGGGCATAGAGTTGTTTCCCGTCGTGGGAGAATACCGCATCCCGGTACCGGACCCCGCTTTTGTCCGTAAAATCGATAAAGCGGCCGCTTTTGGCAGGAGCCACAAATACCCGTCCTCTTGCGGTAAGGACGATGTTCTCCCCTTCCGGGTCCAGGGAGGCATTGGTAAGGTATTGTGCGGGGTTTTCCTCCCATTTTTCACGGAGCTGGTCCAGGTCTGAGGTCAGGCGGATATCCAATTTTTCATCCGCCCCTGAAGAGATATCGTATAACCAGAGATCGGCCCCGCGCTGGTAGACGATCTTTCCCCCGGAAAGCCGGGCATACCTCACATCAAATTCCACGTGTTGGGTATGCTGCTTCAGATCATTGCCGTTTTCGTCCATGGACCACAGGTTCATGGTCCCGTCCCGGTCTGTGATAAAATATACCCGGTTGTTATGCCACATCGGGTGGTGGCTGCCTCCGTCGTAATCGCGGGTGAGCCTGATGGCTTCCGGGGTGCCCCGGGTATACTTCCAGATTTGCCGGGCAGTCCCTCCTTTATAACGTTTCGTGACATTCCGGTGGTAGGAAGGCCTTACAAAATACACGGTTTCCCCTGTGGCATCATAAGATGCCTCACTGGCCTGGCTCAGGGGGACTACTTCTTTTACTTTTTTTGCCGGGTCTATGGTGACCACCTGGTAATCGGGAACCCGGGAATAGGCCCTGGTCTGATAGGCGACCTTCCCATCCGGGGTCCAGGCATTCACAAGGGAGGGGTCCCCTTCATAGGTCCATCGGGTGGGCAGGCCTCCCGTTGCCGGCATGGTATAGACTTCCGTCGGGCCCTCATAACTCGCTGAGAAAGCAATCGTGGCCCCGTCAGGGGAGAACACAGCGTGGGTTTCCTCTTCCGGGTGGCTGGTCAGGCGCTGGGCCAGACCGCCTCCTGTGGAGACCAGCCACAGGTCGCCTTCCGCGGTAAATACAATCTTGTCCCCATGGATGTCCGGGTACCGATAATACCCGTTGAATCCCTGGGCGGCAAGGGTGGCAGAGACCAGAAATAGTAAGGAGCGTAGTAACAGGAGTGAACCTTTCGGGTTTCGGAATAAACACATGTGTGGAAGTTTAGTCGGCGAGGCACCGGTTTTTTCATGGAATAAAGTACTAAAAAAATCACCATCGGAATGGATATAAAAAAACAGCCCCGGGGAAACCGGGGCTGTTTTAGCCGGAAAGGGTTGGTGGTTACACGCCTCCCTTAAGGACTTCCTGCCATTTGGCCAGTTCATCCCATTCACCGTGATCTGCCAGGTTGGCCTGTGCTGGCCAGGTTCCGGTCATGCCCCGGTGTGTGGCGAAGTTCGGCCCGGCATCATGAATCAGTTTCTCGAGGAAGCTTGTTGAAGTATTGGACAGCTGTCGGTAGCTGATAATTCCCTTCTTGTTGAGCAAACCTTCGATCTTGGGGCCAATGCCCTCTATTTTTGTCAGGTCCTGTTTCACAGCGGGCTCATCTGCGGCAGCGGCAGCGCCTCCGAAGATCTGGCGTAGCAGCCAGCCCAGCAAAAGCCCAAGGATGAAAGCCCCGAGGAGCCATAAGAACCAGGGCCAGAAAACATCGGACCCGTCACATGCCATCGTATTTATTTGAAGTAATCTCATGATGATATTTTTTTTCAGTTAAAAAGTTAGTTATTCTATAATGTGAATGGTTACGCGCCGATTCCGCTGTTTGTTTTCAGGGGAGTCATTGGGCACCATAGGTTCGCTTTCTCCTTTGGAAACCACATCGATCTGGGATGCATCCACCCCTAGCGCCATCAAATGCGCCTTGTATTCCTCTGCGCGTGTCAACCCAAGTTGCATGTTGTAGTCTTCTTCACCGTCGGAATCCGTATGTCCGGTTAAAAGAATCCGGTCTCCGGTTTCCTGCAGGAACTCAGCCACTTCCCTTGAAAAGGCCTCTACGGCAGGGGTAACGATCTCGATATCGGAATCGTACCGGTAAAGAATTGCTGTCCTGTCGTAGTATTCGATGACGTCATCATTTCGCGTCACCCATTTGTAACGAAGCTCGTGTAACATGTTGGTTTTGGTGGCTTCGCAGTCACCTCCCGGTCGTGCTTCGACCAGGAGATCCTCTGCCGGAATTTCCGGGAACAGGGCTTTCACTTTCTCGGCACGGGCCATTCCCATGCTCCGGTCCTCATCCCCGAAGTAAGGCCCTACGAGCAGGAGTTTTTTCCCGGCTATCCGGGCAGCCATGATTTCCTGTTTTTTGTCCGGCCAGAGGTCGTTGGTAATGACCCCGTCTGTGGCACAGTCAAAGATCAGGGGACCATACTGTACTTCGGCTACCGGTTCTTCGCAACATGCCACTGTGTCTTTGTACCAGCCCCAGGCCAGCCATACAAGCAGCAGAAAGAGAAGAAACAGTAAAAATGCTAATGCTTTTTTCATTCTGTTGGTTTTTGTTAAAAGAAGGCAAAAGGTATGTTAAAATGTGCAATTTTCAAAGGTAAAAACGCTCATTCTAGCCCGGAGTTTCCATTTAGGCCTGTTTAGCGGTAAAACACTGTCCTGTAAGGGGGTTTCCTCTGCGGGCAGCCTGTGTAACCAAAGTCACAATTTGCTAGACTGCCTTGGCTTAATTTTGTATCTTGAAGTTGCAATTATGATAGGCAAAGGCTCAAAACTCTACAGCATCCTGTTCCTGAAGTGCCCGCGCTGCCACGAGGGCCCTTTTCTGCACAACCCCCCTTATAACCTGGGCAGTATGAACAAGGTGCGGGAGATGTGTCCCAAATGCGGCTTGAAATACAAGATTGAACCCAGCTTTTATTACGGGTCCATGTACGTCTCCTATGCTGTGGGGGTTGCGGTGGCGGTTGCCGTATATGTGCTGATTCTGATTTTTGGACTGGACCTTGGAATCGCAGGTATATTCGGTACTATAGTAACCGCCCTGGTCCTGCTGATGCCATATATAGGAGCCGTGTCCAAATCCATTTGGGCGAATTTCTTTTTTAAATACGACAAGACCGTCGCTAAAAAAGTGAAACAGCGCGCATGATACAGGAATTAAAGGCCAGCTACGGCCATCAGTTCGAAGAAGCCCTGATCAATGAAATTGCCCAATGCGGTACCTTCAGGGAAGTGCCGGCAGGGCATAAGCTCATGGAGATTGGAGAATATATCAAGGGGATGCCCCTTTTGATCTCTGGGGTTATCAAGGTCCTCAGGGAAGATCCCGACGGGGATGAACTCCTGTTGTATTATCTGGAGCGCGGGGATACCTGTTCGATGACCATGAGTTGTTGTATGGGGCAGTCCCAGAGTGAAATCCGGGCGATTGCCGAGACCGACGCCAAGCTTATCATGATCCCGATCCGCAAGATGGAGGAGTGGACTGCCAAGTACAGGTCCTGGCGGAATTTTGTTTTTGAGAGTTACAACAACCGGCTCAATGAGATGTTGCAGACCATTGACAATATTGCATTCCTGAATATGGATGAACGCCTGGTGAACTACCTGAGGGAGAAGGCCCGGGTAAATGAGGATTCCATCATCAGGAACACCCACCAGGAAATCGCTTATGACCTGCACAGTTCCAGGGTGGTTATTTCCCGACTGCTCAAAAAGCTGGAGCAGATGGGGAAGATTGAGATTCACCGGAACTACTTGAAGATCCTGGACCTGTAGGAGTTGCCCGGTCCCATCCGGGGCCTTTTAAAAGTTATTGACCATGTTAAAGCGTTTTTTTCCCATTCTCGAATGGATGCCCGCGTATAAAAAGCAATGGCTTCCGGGGGACCTTTCCGCCGGGCTAACCGTGGGCATCATGCTCATCCCGCAGGGGATGGCTTATGCCATGATTGCCGGGTTGCCCCCGGTTTTTGGTCTGTATGCCGCCCTGATCCCCCAGGTGATCTATGCCCTGATGGGGACCTCCCGCCAGCTTGCCGTTGGCCCGGTTGCCATGGATTCCCTCCTTGTAGCCTCAGGCCTGGGAGCCTTATCCCTTTCCGGCATCGATGAATACATTTCCATGGCCATTTTTCTGGCGCTTTTCATGGGGGTGCTCCAGCTCGGTTTTGGGCTGCTTCGAATGGGCTTCCTAGTAAATTTCCTCTCAAAGCCCGTCATTAGCGGGTTTACCTCTGCCGCCGCGATTATCATCGGCCTGAGTCAGTTAAAACACCTGTTGGGCACCGATATCGAAGGGAGCAACCAGATCCATATCCTGTTGGCCAACGCGGCAGGAACAATCGGAGACACCAACCTGATCACTCTGGGAATTGGCCTGGGTGCGATTGCGCTGATCAAAGGCCTGAAAAAATTCAACCCCAAAATCCCGGGTGCCCTGGTTGCCGTGATCATCGGGGTGGTTGTGGTGTACTTCCTGGGGCTGTTTAACAGCGGGGTGCGGATCGTGGGGGATGTCCCCGGCGGACTTCCCGCTCTGGTGGTGCCAACCCTTGACATCTCACGGATTTCAGAATTATTCCCCATTGCCCTTACCCTGGCCCTCATCGCATTTATGGAGGCCATTTCCGTGGCAAAAGCAGTCGAGGAAAAAAGAGGGGAAAACCAGGTAAATGCCAATCAGGAACTGGTAGCCCTCGGGGCATCCAACATCGTGGGTTCCCTGTTTCAGTCCTACCCGACAACAGGCGGGTTTTCCAGAACAGCAGTCAACGACCAGGCAGGGGCGCATTCCGGGCTGGCAGCGCTGGTGAGCAGTGCGGTGGTGGGCCTTACGCTCCTGTTTCTGACCCCGGCCTTTTATTATCTGCCCAACGCGGTCCTGGCTTCCATCATCATGGTAGCGGTCTTCGGGCTTATCGATTTGAAATACCCCAGGCAGCTCTGGAAAAACCGCAAGGATGAATTCGTCCTGCTGGTGGTGACTTTTTTGCTTACCCTCGGGCTCGGGATCAAGGAGGGCATCCTTCTGGGAGTCCTGCTTTCATTGCTGCTGTTGGTTTACCGGATCTCCAAACCCCATATTGCCATCCTTGGAAAAATAAGGGGCACCAACTATTTCAGAAATCTGGATCGCTTTGCGGAGGATGCAGAAGACTCCGACCAGTTCTTGATCCTGCGTTTTGACGGACAACTCTTTTTTGGGAACAAGGACTACTTTCGGGAACAGCTTCAGAAACGCATCCGGCAAAAAGGGAAAGCCCTGAAATACATCATCCTGAATGCCGAGGCGATCAATTATATAGACAGCTCTGCCGTTTTCATGCTCAGGGCCCTGATACAGGACCTGAAAAAAGAAGGGATCCGTCTTGCCGTTGCCGGTGCCATTGGGCCTACCCGCGACATATTCTACCACAGCAGGCTGATTGACGAGATCGGCCCGGACAACTTTTTTGCGGACACCTACCAGGCCTATACCTATTGCAGGGCTGAAGGTTCCAGGTCCGAAATGGAAGCAAAGATCGCGACCCAGGCGGCAGGACGCATTATGTAACTTAAGTCACTGAAGGAGTGGAGACTCCTGTTTATTTTCGTGAGAAGTAATCTAATCAATAACAAAGGAGAGATATGAAAGTTGAACAAATTTATACAGGATGCCTGGCCCATGCCGCCTACTACATCGAGAGCAAGGGAGAGGCAGCGGTATTCGACCCCCTGAGAGAGGTACAGCCCTACATTGACAGGGCCCAGATAGACAATGCTGAGATCAAGTACGTTTTTGAAACCCATTTCCACGCGGACTTTGTGAGTGGCCACCTTGATTTGCAGAAGAAGACCGGGGCAGAAATTGTTTTCGGACCCAATGCGAAGCCAGCCTATGATGCCATCGTCGCAAAGGACGGGCAGGTTTTTGAGGTAGGGGACTATAAGGTAAAAGTGATCCATACTCCCGGCCATACCATGGAAAGCACCACCTACCTGCTGATCGACGACAAAGACGAGATGCACGGAATTATTACCGGGGACACTTTGTTTATTGGAGATGTGGGTCGTCCGGATCTGGCACAACACGTGGTTTCAGACCTTACTGAAGAGAAACTGGCCGGGCACCTCTTTGACTCCCTTCGCAACAAGATCATGCCATTGCCGGACCATCTCATAGTCTACCCCAACCACGGAGCCGGATCAGCCTGTGGCAAGATGATGAGCAAGGAAACCACAGATACCCTTGGGAACCAGAAGAAGGTCAACTACGCCCTGCGCGCAGACATGACCAAGGAAGAATTCATCAAGGAACTGCTTACAGGGCTTACGGCCCCTCCGGGATACTTTCCCCAAAACGTCCTGATGAACATCAAGGGATACGAATCCCTGGATAATATCATGGAACGGGGAACCCAGCCCCTGAGCCCTGAGGCCTTTGAAGCTGCAGCCAATGAAACCGGAGCCCTGGTCCTCGATACCCGGGATGCGGACGACTTTGCCAAAGGATTTATCCCAAACAGCATAAACATCGGCCTCGATGGGAACTTTGCACAATGGGTCGGTGAAATGATTCCGGATGTGACGCAGGCGCTTCTGCTGGTGACCTATGACGACAAGGAAGAGGAGGCCGTAACCAGGCTCTCCAGGGTTGGGTATGACAACACCCTTGGGTTCCTAAAGGGTGGATTTGACTCCTGGAAGAAATCCGGCAAAGATGTGGAAACTGCAAGCCGGGTGACCGTGGAGGAAGTGGTGAAGCAGCATGAAAAGAATGAGCTTCCCTTGATCATCGATGTGCGCAAAAAAAGCGAATTCGACTCCGAGCACCTTATAGATGCGGTGAACATCCCGCTGAATGAGATCAATCAGCACCTCGCTGAAATCCCGAAAGACAAACCCTTCCTGTTGCATTGCGCAGGCGGGTACCGCAGCATGATTGCTTCATCTATCCTGAAACAGCGTGGCTGGAGCAATTTCGCGGACATAACCGGAGGGTTCGACGAGATGAAGGAGAGCACCCTTCCGAAGTCAGATTACATCTGCCCCACGACCCTGTTGTAACATACAGGATATCAGAGAAGAAGCCTGGACTCCAATTGCCGGGCTTTTTTTCTTTTGTAACTTGGGTTACTGTAGAGGAACCTCCGGGGAATTATTTTTGTCTCAAATAAAATCAAGTATTCAAGCTATGACAATTGAACAAATTTATACCGGCTGCCTGGCTCAGGGAGCTT
>CBDUBB010000060.1:0-9602 GCA_965365265.1 uncultured Flavobacteriaceae bacterium | reverse complement strand
TTAAGGAATGCATCGAATTCCCCCTGGAGGGGCTCGTAGTACTCATGCATCCAGCTCTTCTGGGGAAGGGTGAAATAGCCCATCAGCGTAAATCCGTTGTTTTCCAGAATCCCGACTTTCGCTGAGGCCCGGTCGATTTCAGGATACTCAGCATTCCAGAATGCTTCGATTTTACCGGGCCTGGATTCCGTAATCCACGTAATCTCACTGACGCACAAATATCCTTTCGGCTTAAGAAACTGCCTCCATAATCGTATTCCCCGTTTAAATCCAATGTTATAGATGGCGCCTTCGGACCATATCAGGTCCAGGGACTCCTTTTCAAAATTCAGGGCATCCATGGAACCGACAACCGTTTTGATACGATCCTGCAACCCCGCCTTTTTGGCCCTGCGCCCCAGTATTTCCAGGAATTCCGGGGAAAGGTCTACAGCCGTAATTTCTGCTTCCGTATTCCGGGCCAGGGTAAGGGTCTGCGCCCCGGTACCGCACCCGATATCTGCTATCTTCAGGTCCTTGCGATGGGCAATATCGATACACCCAAGGGCCTTAAGCGTATCTGCCTCGCTCCCGGGGCCCTGCCGTTCGGTGGTTTTATGTAGGTCGACGATCAGTTCTATTTCTGTCATCCACTAAAATTTTTGTCGTTGGATTCCTTAAACCCAAAAATAATGAACCCATTTCCAGTTTAACAGACCCGGGCTAAGATTCATGGCAAGTTCGGGCCTGGGAATTCTATTGGAGGATGTCATATTGGGTCCGACTATGCCACGAATTCCCGGGGTTTTCAGATAAGGATTTGGAGTTTGTGATTTGAAATTTGGAATTTAATCCGGTGGATTCACGTAAGGGAAATAGGCCAGACTGCTAACTGGTACTGCCAACTGAAAAATAAAAACCCGGGCAGCAATACCCGGGTTTTTATCATGCTTCCCCTGTGGGACCAAAATTCAGTGGAATCTGCGGTTGGTCGTAATCCTTGATAGGACCATGCGCCTGTTCAAAACGCTGTACATTGTCGCTGAGGGCCTTGAGGAATTTCTTTGCGTGCTGCGGGGTGAGTATGATCCGGCTTTTTACTTTCCCTTTGGGACGTCCCGGCATTACGCTTATGAAGTCCACCACGAATTCGGAAACCGAATGGTTGATGATCGCGAGGTTGGAATAGGTTCCCTCGGCGATTTTTTCGTCCAGTTCGATATTGATCTGCTTCTGCTGCTGAGGTTGTTTCTTTTCTTTTTCGGACATAACTTTTGGGAACAAAAAAACCCCTGACAAACGTCAGGGGTTATCGATTTTACAACTAAAAGTTCATTTCTTCCTTGCGCGCCATGATCTCGTCGTACTCTTGTTTGGAGCCGACGATAATGCTCTCGTAGTCGCGCATTCCGGTACCTGCCGGGATGCGGTGACCTACGATCACGTTTTCCTTCAGGCCTTCCAAAGAATCCACTTTTCCGCTGACTGCCGCCTCGTTGAGCACCTTGGTCGTCTCCTGGAAGGAGGCCGCCGAGATAAACGATTTGGTCTGCAGGGAAGCCCGGGTGATCCCCTGAAGCACCGGAGTAGCGGTGGCAGCCACGGCATCACGGGCACTAACCAGGGTTTTGTCTTCCCGTTTCAGCAGGGAGTTCTCATCTCTGAGTTCGCGGACACTTACAATCTGTCCGGGTTTCAGGTTCTCGGAATCCCCGGCATCTTCCACAACCTTCATCCCAAAGATCTCGTCGTTCTCCTGAATGAAGTCGTCTTTATGCACGAGTTGATTTTCAAGGAAAGTGGTATCCCCCGGATCCTCGATCTTAACTTTCCGCATCATCTGGCGCACAACCACTTCAAAGTGCTTGTCGTTGATTTTCACACCCTGCAGACGGTAGACCTCCTGTACCTCGTTAACCAGGTACTGCTGTACAGCAGAGGGCCCTTTGATCTTCAGGATGTCCTCCGGAGTGATAGAACCGTCGGACAGCGGCATCCCGGCCCGGACGTAATCGTTCTCCTGAACCAGGATCTGGTTGCTCAGTTTTACAAGGTATTTCTTCACCTCGCCCAGTTTGGACTCGATGATGATTTCACGGTTACCCCGCTTGATCTTCCCAAAGGAAACCACCCCGTCGATTTCTGTAACCACGGCAGGATTCGAAGGGTTCCGCGCCTCAAACAGTTCGGTTACCCGCGGCAGACCCCCGGTGATATCCCCCGCCTTGGCAGACTTCCTCGGGATTTTGACCAGGATCTTGCCTTCCTTGATCTTCTCGCCTGCATCCACCATCAGGTGGGAGCCGACAGGAAGGTTGTAAGAGCGAAGGATCTCCCCTTTCTTGTCCTTGATATGGAGGGTAGGGATGAGCTTTTTGTTTCGGGACTCGGAAATAACCTTTTCCTGAAACCCGGTTTGCTCGTCGATCTCCACCTGGAAGGTAACCCCCTGTTCGATATTCTCATAAGCGATCTCCCCGGTGAATTCGGAAACGATCACCCCGTTGTAGGGGTCCCATTGGCAGATCACATCTCCTTTCTTCACCTTGCCCCCGTTTTTGACGAAGAGCTGGGATCCGTAAGGTATATTATTGGTGCTCAGGGTAATACCCGTCTTGGCGTCGACTATCTTGATCTCAGAAGTACGGGAAATCACAATATCCACCGGCTTACCTTCACTGTTTTCCCCTTTGACGATACGCAGGTCTTCAATTTCGGCAACCCCGTCAAATTTGGCTTCCAGTTTGCTTTCTTCGGAAATGTTTCCGGCAATACCCCCAACGTGGAAGGTACGCAGCGTAAGCTGGGTACCGGGCTCCCCAATGGACTGGGCAGCAACAACACCCACGGCTTCCCCGCGCTGAACCATCTTGTTGGTGGCGAGGTTCCGGCCGTAACACTTGGAACAGATCCCATGGGTAGCCTCACAGGTAAGGGGTGAACGCACCTCGATCCGTTCGATCGGTGATTCCTCAATCCGCTGCATGTCATCCTCCAGAATTTCCTGACCCGCTTCCAGCAATAGCTCTTCGGTGATCGGGTGGTAGACATCGTGCAGGGATACCCTTCCGAGGATTCGCTCCCCAAGGGTTTCCACGACTTCCTCATTCTTGCGCAAGGGTTCCACTTCGATCCCCCTGAGGGTACCACAATCTTCGAGATTGATGATCACATCCTGTGACACATCCACAAGACGACGGGTCAGGTACCCGGCATCTGCGGTCTTCAGTGCGGTATCGGCAAGACCCTTACGCGCCCCGTGAGTAGAGATAAAGTACTCCAGGATCGAGAGGCCTTCCTTAAAGTTCGAAAGGATCGGGTTTTCGATGATCTCTCCCCCACCTGCTGTCGATTTCTTCGGTTTGGCCATAAGCCCCCGCATCCCGGTCAGCTGCCGGATCTGCTCCTTGGAGCCCCGTGCCCCGGAATCCAGCATCATATATACCGAGTTGAAGCCCTGCTGATCCTCCCGGATCCGTTTCATGGCCATTTCGGTAAGCATGGCGTTGGTGGAAGTCCAAACGTCGATAACCTGGTTATACCTTTCGTTGTTGGTGATAAGCCCCATGTTGTAATTCATCATGATGCCGTCCACCTGTTCGTTGGCGTCGGAGATCATCTCCAATTTCTCCTCTGGGATGATGATATCGCCAAGACTGAAGGACAATCCACCCCGGAAGGCAAAGTCATACCCCATGGTCTTGATCTTATCAAGGAAGTCTGCCGTGGTCGGCACATCCGTGAGCGAGAGGATTCTTCCGATAATGTCCCGGAGGGACTTTTTATTCAGGACTGTATTAACGAATCCGGCCTTTTCGGGTACTACGGAATTGAACAGTACCCGTCCGACGGTGGTTTCGATAAGCATGGTTTCCAATTTACCCTGCTCGTTAAGATCCTTGACGCGCACTTTGATCGAGGCGTTAAGGGCCACCCTGTTTTCGTTATAGGCGATGACTACCTCTTCAGGGCTGTAGAAGGTGAGCCCCTCTCCCGTGACGGAGAATTCCTTGGTAGACTTGCGTTCCTTGGTCATATAGTACAATCCGAGAACCATGTCCTGGGAAGGTACGGTAATCGGAGACCCGTTAGCCGGGTTCAGGATGTTGTGGGAGGCCAGCATCAGCAGCTGGGCCTCGAGAATGGCTTCCGGCCCCAGCGGAAGGTGAACGGCCATCTGGTCACCGTCGAAATCCGCGTTGAAGGCGGTACATACAAGGGGGTGCAGACGGATCGCCTTACCTTCGATCAGCCTCGGCTGGAAGGCCTGAATTCCCAGCCGGTGAAGGGTGGGAGCCCGGTTAAGCAATACCGGGTGGCCTTTTAGCACATTTTCGAGGATATCCCAAACAACGGGTTCCTTCTTGTCGATGATTTTCTTGGCGGATTTTACAGTCTTAACGATACCGCGCTCTATCAGCTTCCGGATCACAAAGGGCTTGTAGAGTTCAGCGGCCATGTCCTTGGGAAGCCCGCACTCGTAGAGTTTCATTTCGGGACCTACCACGATGACGGAACGGGCTGAATAATCCACCCGCTTTCCGAGCAGGTTCTGACGGAAACGTCCCTGCTTGCCCTTAAGCGAGTCTGAAAGGGATTTCAGGGGCCTGTTGGATTCGGTCTTCACGGCAGAAGACTTCCGTGTATTGTCAAAAAGGGAATCCACTGCCTCCTGCAACATACGTTTCTCGTTCCGCAGGATGACCTCAGGGGCCTTGATTTCCATCAGGCGCTTCAGTCGGTTGTTCCGGATAATGACCCTGCGGTAGAGATCGTTCAGGTCAGAGGTGGCAAAACGCCCCCCATCCAGTGGTACCAGCGGACGCAGTTCCGGCGGGATCACGGGGATCACCTTCATGATCATCCACTCGGGCCGGTTCTCCCGGTTGTCCTGGGATTCCCTCAGGGCCTCCACTACCTGAAGGCGTTTCAGGGCCTCGGTCTTCCGTTGCTTGGAGGTTTCCGTATGGGCTTTGTGGCGCAATTCGAAGGAGAGTTCTTTCAGATCGATGCGTGAAAGAAGTTCGATCAGACATTCCGCTCCCATCTTGGCGATGAACTTGTTAGGATCGCTGTCATCCAGGTACTGGTTCTCCGGCGGGATGGTTTCCAGGATGTTCAGGTATTCCTCCTCGGTCAAAAAGTCCATCTTCTGGATTTCCTCCCCATCCGGACCCTTGGCGATACCGGGCTGAATAACCACATACCTTTCGTAGTAGATGATCATGTCGAGCTTCTTGGAAGGCAGCCCCAGCAGGTATCCGATCTTGTTAGGCAGGGAACGGAAATACCAGATATGTGCCACGGGAACCACCAGGTTGATGTGTCCTACCCGGTCCCGGCGCACTTTTTTCTCAGTAACTTCCACCCCGCAACGGTCACAAACGATACCGCGGTAGCGGATCCTTTTATACTTCCCACAGGCGCATTCGTAATCCTTCACAGGTCCGAAGATACGCTCACAGAAAAGCCCGTCCCGTTCCGGCTTGTGCGTACGGTAGTTGATGGTTTCTGGTTTGAGGACTTCCCCCCTGGATTCTGCCAGGATGGCTTCCGGAGAAGCCAGGCCGATGGAAATCTTGTTAAACCGTTTAATTGGGTTATTATCCTTTAGTCGAGCCATTACAGTATGCTGCTAAAATTAATTGTGTTTAAATAAGCTTATTCCTCCAGTCGGATGTCGAGGCCCAATCCCTTGAGCTCGTGCATCAGTACGTTGAAGGATTCCGGCAATCCGGGTTCTGGCATGCTCTCTCCCTTGACGATAGTCTCGTAGGTCTTCGCCCGGCCGATCACATCATCCGATTTAACGGTCAGGATCTCGCGGAGGGTGGAAGAGGCTCCATAGGCCTCCAGGGCCCATACCTCCATTTCACCAAAGCGCTGACCTCCAAACTGTGCCTTACCTCCCAGGGGTTGCTGGGTGATGAGGGAGTAAGGTCCGATGGATCGGGCATGCATCTTGTCGTCCACCATGTGGCCCAGTTTGAGCATGTAGATCACCCCCACGGTTGCTGCCTGGTGGAAACGCTCCCCGGTGCCCCCGTCATAGAGGTAGGTATGTCCGAACCTCGGGATGCCTGCCTCATCAGTGAGTTCATTGATCTCGTCCAGGGTAGCCCCGTCGAAGATCGGTGTCGAAAATTTCTTTCCGAGTTTCAGGCCGGCCCATCCGAGGACGGTTTCGTAGATCTGGCCGATGTTCATCCGCGAGGGAACCCCAAGTGGGTTGAGCACGATATCCACAGGAGTACCATCCTCCAGGAACGGCATATCCTCCTGCCTTACGATCCGGGCCACGATCCCCTTGTTACCGTGACGTCCGGCCATCTTATCCCCAACTTTAAGCTTGCGCTTCTTGGCGATATAGACCTTGGCCAGTTTCATGATACCGGCAGGGAGTTCATCCCCAACAGAAATGGTGAACTTATCCCTGCGCAGGTTCCCCTGCAGGTCGTTCAGCTTGATCTTGTAATTGTGAAGCAGATCGGCTACCAGGGCATTGGTGGCCTTGTCGGTAGTCCAGCTGCCGCCTACCAGGTGGGCGAAATCGTCCACCGAGTTCAGCATCTTCAGAGTGTACTTCTTACCCTTCGGCAAAACTTCCTCTCCAAGGTCGTTCAGGACGCCCTGAGAGGTTTTTCCGCTGACGAGCTGGAAGAGTTTCTCTACCAGGACGTCCTTGAGCTGCTGAAACTTCACCTCGTACTCCATCTCCAGCTTGGCGATGGCTTCCTTATCCTCATTCCGCTTTCTCTTGTCCTTGATAGACCGCGAGAAGAGCTTCTTGTCTATTACCACACCTTTCAGGGAGGGGGGTGCCTTGAGGGAAGCATCCTTAACGTCCCCGGCTTTGTCCCCGAAGATGGCCCTGAGGAGTTTTTCCTCCGGTGTCGGATCCGATTCCCCTTTTGGCGTAATCTTTCCAATAAGGATATCGCCCGGCTTCACCTCTGCCCCGATACGGATCATACCGTATTCGTCCAGGTCTTTGGTGGCCTCTTCAGATACATTGGGGATATCGTTGGTCAGTTCCTCCGCACCGAGTTTGGTATCCCTCACTTCAAGGGCGTATTCATCGATGTGAATGGACGTAAAGATATCCTCCCGGACCACTTTCTCCGAGATCACGATCGCATCCTCGAAGTTATACCCCTTCCACGGCATAAAGGCCACTTTCAGGTTGCGTCCGAGTGCGAGCTCCCCGCTTTCGGTGGCATATCCCTCGCAAAGCACCTGTCCTCTCTTCACCTTGTCGCCCTTGCGGACAATGGGTTTCAGGTTGATGCTGGTACCCTGGTTGGTCTTGCGGAATTTAATCAGTTCGTAAGTCTTGGAATCCTCGTCAAAGCTCACCAGGCGTTCCTCCTCAGTCCGCTTGTACTTAATGATGATCTTCTGGGAATCCACATATTCCACCACCCCATCGCCTTCTGCATTGATGAGTACCCTGGAATCCGTGGCTACCTGCCGCTCCAGGCCGGTTCCCACGATTGGGGACTGGGGCTTGAGCAATGGTACCGCCTGACGCATCATGTTGGACCCCATCAGCGCACGGTTCGCGTCATCGTGCTCCAGGAAGGGGATCAGCGATGCGGAAATGGACGCAATCTGGTTCGGGGCCACATCGGTGTAGTTAACCTCTTTAGGGTCGACCACCGGGTAATCGGCCTCCATCCGGGCGATGACCTTATCCGAATCAATGGCTCCGTTCTTTTTCAGTGGGATGTTTGCCTGGGCAATCTTTTTCCCTTCTTCTTCCTCAGCACTTAGGAAGGTATAATTCTCCGTATCCACTTTACCATCGGAAACGGTCCGATAGGGCGTTTCGAGGAAGCCCATCTGGTTGACCTTGGCATACACCGAGAGGGAGGAGATCAGACCGATATTCGGACCTTCAGGGGTCTCGATCGGGCAAAGCCTCCCATAGTGGGTATAGTGTACGTCACGAACCTCGAATCCGGCCCGTTCCCTGGAGAGACCTCCAGGTCCGAGGGCGGACAGGCGACGCTTATGTGTGATTTCTGCCAGTGGATTCGTCTGGTCCATAAACTGGGACAGCTGGTTCGTCCCGAAAAAGGAGTTGATGACCGATGACAGGGTCTTGGCATTGATCAGGTCGATGGGGGTAAATACCTCGTTGTCCCGTACGTTCATCCGCTCACGGATGGTCCGGGCCATACGGGCCAGTCCAACCCCAAACTGGGCGGAAAGCTGCTCCCCAACGGTACGCACCCTCCGGTTGGAAAGGTGGTCGATATCGTCGATCTCGGCCTTGGAATTGATCAGTTCGATCAGGTACTTAATAATAGTAATGATATCGTCCTTGGTCAGCACCTGCTTGTCCATCCCGATATCCAGTCCGAGCTTTTTGTTCATCCGGTAGCGACCCACCTCGCCGAGGTTGTAGCGCTGGTCCGAAAAGAAGAGCTTGTCAATGATGCCCCGGGCTGTCTCCTCATCCGGCGGTTCGGCGTTCCGCAGCTGGCGGTAAATGTGTTCCACCGCTTCCTTCTCCGAGTTGGTCGGGTCTTTCTGGAGGGTGTTGTAAATGATGGCGTAATCGCTCTGGGCATTGTTTTCCTTGTGAAGCAGTATGGTCTTCACATCGGTTTCCAGGATCATGTCCAGGTGGTCCTTCTCCAGAACCGTATCCCGGTCCAGCACGATCTCGTTCCTTTCAATGGAAACTACCTCACCGGTATCCTCATCCACAAAATCCTCGTGCCAGGTTTTCAGCACGCGGGCGGCGAGCTTCCTGCCCAGGATTTTTTTAAGACCGGTTTTGGTAACCTTAATTTCCTCCGACAGATCGAAGATCTCCAGAATATCCTTGTCCCTTTCAAATCCGATGGCACGGAAGAGCGTGGTAACCGGTAGTTTTTTCTTCCGGTCGATGTAAGCGTACATCACGCTGTTGATGTCTGTGGCAAATTCGATCCAGGATCCTTTGAACGGGATCACCCGCGCCGAGTAAAGTTTTGTCCCGTTGGCGTGGAAAGACTGACCGAAAAATACACCAGGAGACCGGTGCAGCTGGGATACCACTACGCGTTCTGCCCCATTGATCACAAAGGTTCCACTGGGGGTCATGTATGGAATCGTACCCAGGTAAACATCCTGTACGATGGTTTCAAAATCCTCGTGTTCCGGGTCTGTACAATAGAGTTTCAGGCGTGCCTTGAGCGGGACGCTGTAGGTAAGCCCGCGTTCTATACATTCCTGTATGCTGTACCTTGGCGGGTCAATGAAGTAGTCCAGGAACTCCAGTACAAACTGGTTCCGCGTGTCGGTGATGGGGAAATTTTCCATGAAGGTCTTGTACAAACCTTCGTTCTCCCTTTCGTCAGATTTGGTTTCAAGCTGGAAAAAGTCTTGAAAGGATTTAATCTGAATGTCCAAGAAATCCGGATATTCCGGTGTGTTCTTAGCGGTGGCAAAGCTTATTCTTTCAGTCTGTGGTGTGAACATCTATGGACAAAAATTTAGATCGTGAATACTGGTTGGGCTGTATATACCTTTATATACATGGTAAAAAAGGGTTTAGGTCTAGCCGCCCGAAGGCAGAAAGACCTAAACCTAAACCGTATGGTTAAAGCAATTATTTAAGCTCAACTTCTGCT
>CBDUBB010000059.1:0-9760 GCA_965365265.1 uncultured Flavobacteriaceae bacterium | reverse complement strand
CGATTGGTTGTTGGTTAAAAACATAATAAGTCTATCCATACCAATACCCATACCCGAAGTTGGAGGCATACCATACTCTAGAGCTCTTAAGAAATCGTGGTCTATAAATTCGGTTGCTTCATCATCACCTTTTTCAGAAAGCCGCAACTGCTCCTCGAAACGCTCCCGCTGGTCTATGGGATCGTTGAGCTCCGAGTAGGCATTGGCAATCTCCTTTCCGTTGATCAGGAGCTCAAAACGCTCCGTGAGCCCTGGTTTAGAGCGGTGCTCTTTGGTGAGCGGGCTCATTTCCTTCGGATAGTCCGTGATAAAGGTGGGTTGTATATAGTGGTGTTCGCAATGTTCTCCGAAAATTTCGTCGATGATCTTTCCGGCCCCCATGGTCGGATCCACTTCCAGTTCGAGCTTTTGCGCCACCTCCCGCAACTGTTCTTCATCCATCCCGCTCAAATCATACCCCGTATGGGTTTCAATGGCTTCCAGCAGGGGGACTCTCGGGTAGGGTGCCTTAAAATCGATGACCCGGTCGCCCACCTGTACTTTGGTATCTCCATTGGTTTCCACTGCCACGCGTTCCAGCAATCGCTCGGTGGTCTCCATCATCCAGTGGTAATCCTTGTAGGCCACGTAGAGTTCCATCACTGTGAATTCCGGATTGTGGGTGCGGTCCATCCCCTCGTTCCTGAAGTCCTTGGCGAACTCATAGACGCCGTCGAAACCTCCCACGATCAGCCGTTTCAGGTAGAGTTCATTGGCAATCCTCAGATAGAGCGGAATGTTAAGAGCATTGTGGTGGGTCACAAAAGGCCTGGCTGCAGCCCCCCCGGGGATCGCCTGCAGAATTGGGGTTTCCACTTCGAGATAGCCTTTTTCGTTGAAGAATTTCCGGATGCTGTTGGTAATGCGCGTCCGTTTCAGGAACGTATCCCGGACCTGCGGATTCACCACCAGGTCCACATACCGCTGACGGTAGCGGAGTTCCGGGTCGTTGAATTCATCATAGACCCTTCCTTCGGGGTCGGTCTTCGGGAGGGGCAGCGGTTTGAGGGCTTTGCTCAGCAGGATGAACTTCGTCACCATGACTGTTTTTTCCCCAACCCTGGTTTTGAAAAGGGTTCCTTCCACGCCTATGAAGTCGCCTATGTCGAGGAGTTTTTTGTAGACTTCGTTGTACAGGGTTTTGTCTTCCCCGGGGCAGATTTCATCCCGGTTGAAATAGAGCTGTACCCGTCCCTGACTGTCCTGAAGTTCCGCAAAGGACGCTTTTCCCTGAATCCTGCGGGACATCAGCCTTCCGGCAAGGACTACCTCCCTGCCCTCCTCGAAATTTTCGCGCACATCTATCGAGTGGTCGGTGACCGGGAACATGGCGGCGGGATACGGATCTATTCCCAACTCCCTGAGTTGCCTAAGTTTTTCTCTCCGTACGATTTCCTGCTCAGAAAGTTGCATTTTCCAGTGTTTTGAGCCGCAAAATTACACTATTTAGAGAAAGCGGAAAGCCGGTTTTCCCTATAAAGGGCACCTCTGCAGACCCATGCTGATGGTTTATGATAAAACTCATAGAATTTTCCCTCCTCCGTCACTTCATTTGTAGGGCTGTTTCTTCTTCTTAAAATTGATAAAAAAACCCCATAAAAAGGGGATCAAATAGTACCTGTTAATATAAAACCATCATTGAAATGAAACATTTTTTTGTTAGTATCCTCTTTGTGCTGGGAGGTAGTTTATCCCTTTGCGGGCAGGATCTCTCCCCGTATCTGAAGGTGACTGAAAAGCAGGAATCGATCAAAGCCGTTTCCGAAAGTGTCAGGGATGCCCTGACCGAGAAAGGGTTTGAGGTATTGGGAACCTACCATCCGGCCGATAGAAGTTCTTTGGAGGTGATTGCATTCACCCGGAAGGATTTAAAGAACACGGTGGTCAAAGTAGCTGACCGCGGAGCCCTTGCTGCCGTAATGAAAGTTGGATTGGTGGCTGAAGACGGAAAGGTTACGGTATCCTGCACCAACCCTGAATACCTCCTAAGGGCTTATTTAAGAGATGAGTACAACACCCATAAAAGTTCCCTGGGAACCTTTACTTCCGATCTTAAAACAGCCCTGTCATCCGTGGGGAATGATTTCACGCCCTTCGGTGGAACCGTCGAAGCAGATAAGCTCAGGAATTATCATTACAAGATCATGATGCCGTATTTCACTGATCCGGTGACCCTGGGGGAATACCCCTCTTTTGAAGCCGGTCTTAAGACTATCGAAAACAACCTGAAACAAAAACGCGGAAATACCGTAAAGGTGTATCAGATCGAATATCCCGACAAAAAGATTGCCGTTTTCGGGGTGGGCCTGCAGGATAAAGAAGAGGGTGAATCCTATTTCCTTCCCAAGATTGGCGTGGAACATGCAGCTGCCATGCCCTATGAGATCATTTTGCAGAACAACACCGCCACCATGTTACACGGAAAATACAGGATTGCCCTTCACTGGCCTGATTTAACCATGGGGACCTTTATGAAGATAATGAGTACCCCGGGGGATATCGAAGACACCCTGGAAAAAATTTGCGAACCCCTGTCTACCGATTCGCGATGACCTGATACGGGCCCATAATCCGGGTTTGTAGTGATAAAATGCGATTCAGCAAAAGGCCCCTTTAAAAATTAAAGGGGTTTTTTGCATGCGAATGTAACATTACGCCCTGATTTGTGTCCAATAGATACATCGATCGAATTACCCATGAGTTTCCTGCGTGTGCTGCTGGCCATCATTTTTCCGCCCCTGTCCGTTATCGGAAAGGGTTGCGGTTCCTTTTTAATTGTACTACTTTTAACCTTATGTGGATGGGTTCCCGGGGTGATTGCCGCCCTGATCATCCTCAATAACCCAAACTGAGTTAGATTGAAAAAGTTACGATTAGCCGCAGTCCTATTGACCGGACTAATGTGGATGTCCTGTCACTTTACGGAGGAGATCCGATTTAATGAAGATGGTTCCGGAAGCATTGCGCTGAGTTTTGACGGCTCTCAGCTCTTGTCTTTCTCTGACAGTACCGCTGTGGCGGAACAAAGGACCCGGTTGGATTCTGTAGTCCGGTTTGCGGATGTGCTGGACGAAAAAAGGGACAGTATCCGAAAACTGCCACCGGAGGAGCAGAAGCGCCTTGAGAAACTCCGACCGTACCAGATGCGGATGATAACCGACCACGAGGCGGGAGAAATGAAATTTATTCTTTCCAGGGAGTTCAGCAACATAGCCGAGGTTGGGGATGCCTTCAACGCCTTCCAGGATGCAGGAGCCCTGGATCCTGCCCAGGGGGAAAACCCACCCATGGATTCTGCGGGCAAAGTCTACCAAAGCACAGAGGTAGTATACAGCTTTCAGGGGAATACCTTCAGTCGCCGGGGTTTTATTGTGGATTCAGTGCTGCATCAGCAGCGTATCGACAGCCTGAAGGGGGGCGAGTCCTTCCTGGAGGAGTCCACCTATAAGCTGGAAATCCATTTCCCCCGGAAGATCCGGTCGGCCAGTGTGGAGGATGCCACGCTGTCCATGGACGGGAAGACGCTTTTTTACGAGGTGGGATTTCTGGATTACCTGCTGAGGCCTGAAGCGCTCAATCTGGAAGTCATCCTGGAGGAATAATCAGGGGTTTATATCCCTCCCGGGCACAAACGATATGTAAATTTCAGGATAGCAAGGCTGTTTCGGAATCTTTTCGGGTTCTGTACCTTTGTCGCATGAATAAACAAGTAGCCTTCGAGGACCTCGGGTTCCGGGATTACAAGGATGTCTGGGATTACCAGGAACAACGGTTTCAGGAAATACTGGACATAAAAATTCAGAACCGCAGAAAGGACAGAACAGATTCCACTCCCAACTACTTCCTTTTTGTGGAACACCCCCATGTGTATACCCTTGGCAAGAGCGGGGATGTGACGAATTTACTCGTATCTGAGCAACAATTGACCGAAAGAGGGGCGCAATTCTACCGGATAAACCGGGGCGGGGACATCACCTACCACGGACCGGGACAGGTAGTGGGGTACCCCATCCTCGACCTCGATAATTTCTTTACCGACATCCACAGATACCTCCGTTTGCTGGAGGAAATGATCATTCTCACACTGTCTGAATATGGACTGCAGGGAGAGCGCTCTCAAGGGGAGACAGGGGTCTGGCTGGAGGTTGGAACGCCCAGGGCACGTAAAATCTGTGCCATGGGAGTACGGGCCAGTCGCTGGGTAACCATGCACGGTTTTGCTTTAAACGTCAACACAGACCTTTCCTATTTCGACCTGATGATTCCCTGCGGGTTTCGCGGAAAAGGGGTGACCTCCCTCAGCCGGGAACTTGGCCGACATATCCCAATGGAGGAGGTCAAGGAGAAATTGAAGGGGCACTTTTTAAAACTTTTCGAAGCGGAGCGATCCTGAGAGGCTGGTCCTTTTATCGCCTGACCCGGTATACCCTGATCGCATTGTCGCGATAGGGGACCACGAATTCCGGGTTTCTTCCGTTGTCCATATCCGCCATATCGGCCGGGCCACTGCCTTCTACCGGAAAGCCCGGCACTGGTGCAGCCGTGCTTCGGAACAGGTACGCCTGCTGGCTCTGCAGGTCCGTCACGGCAACATAGATGATGTCGTACAGGTAGAAGATGCGGGGCCGGGTATAGACGCCCAGTTCGAGTTCCCGCTTGTTTCCCTTGACCTGAAATCGGCTGTCGTCCATAAAGGCCAGGGTCTTCAGGGTGGCATCCATACCGTGTTCGGGATTGAGGTTCAGCTTCGTGCGGCTTATCCTGCCCCTTGTGTCGAGGCGGACCAGGTCGCCGTTTCGATCCGTAAAGGCAAATCCATCCCGATACAGAAAAACGGGATTGGAAGAAAATTCAAAGCGCTCCCTCACCGGGACGCGGCTATCACCCACCCGGTTCAGGATTTTCAGTTCCCCGTTTTCCAGTTGGAACACGAGGTAGTCCCTGCTGCCGATACGTATGTGCTTTGGCACTGAAATCACAGGGCTTGAAGCTTCCCTGAATTTAAAGCCCCGCACGTTGCGCCCCTGACCGTCGAACATAAAAACCTTTGTTCCCTGGGTTACGACCAGGCGGTAATTCCTGGTCTGTTCGTAATCGAAAACTGCCAGGGGGCCGAGGTTGCCCCCCGGGAAATCCTTCGGAAAGGGAGAAACCTCCTTTCCATCCCGGTCCAGGACCATCAATTTTGAACTTGTGGTAAACGCCATCTGCAGCCGGCCATTCCTGAAGAGATCTACCTGTTGAATATCCCCCTGTATGGGACCCGGAAGCATTTTTTTCCACAAAAGGGACCCGGTATTGGAGAAAAGATACAAGGTGTTGTTTTCGTCCTGTACGGCCACATCCATCTCGCCGCTGCGGTGGTTTTTCAGAAATTGGGGTCTGGAATAAGGCGGCGCTTCCAGAGTCGCGGTAAATACCTCACTTACCTGTGGGTTTTCGTCCACCAGCATTTCAGTATCCCTGAACTGGTACGAACGAAGGGCAAAATCGTCCTCCAGGTTCATCTGGGCAGTGGCGAGATACCCCTGCGGCAACTTTTTTATCAAATCCCGGGGCAGGCCAGTAAGGGCAAGAGAATCTGTAAGTATCCTGGAAGATGCCGGGTTTTCAGAGATAAAGAGACTGCTGGATTCGGAGGCCAGCATGGGCGCAAGTTTCCCGAACCGGGGGGAGCTGCTATATGTTGCCTTCCGGTTGTGGGCACTTATAAGGCTCTGAAGCCCCTGATAATCGGCAGAAAAGACGAAGGTGTCCTCGAGGACACAATAAAAAGAAGGTTCCGGCCAGCGGTCGAGAAGGGGAGAGAAGGTTTCGCGCAGCAGGTTGTTCTGGCCTAATGAATGGACCAAAACCCCCTGAAAATCGCTTCCTTCTCCCTGAAAAGGCCTGAGTGCTTCTTCGACCCCGGAGGGATCCACAGTATGCAATACCAGCAGCAGGCTATTGCCCGATTCCACCAGGCTGAGTTGCACCACACTTTGCAGGAGTTCGGGGTGAGGATTCGGCCTGCCCGTGGCATCTTGCTGGTTTACCCGGAACTGCTCCTGCAAATCCAGCGAATAGGTCATCCAGGTTGAGGTTTCTGCCGGGACGATGTCTGCCACACGTTGCAAAGACAACGCCGGCATGCGCCTCAGCAAGGTTTCTATCCTGGAAGTAGAATCTATGGTGGCTTCCATACTCTGGAGGAGCAGGGAACCCGACCCGGTTTGTATGTCAAAGGCAGACCAGGTTTTTCCGGCGTATTCGGTTTCCGTCCGAGTCTGGGAAGCGTCTGCCAGAAAGGGATCCGGTGATCCGGGAGGGAGCAAAAGGGTGGCCTGGGCCAGGGGATTGGCAGCTTGTATGGCCTTTTTCAGACCGGTGGGGGGCAATTCCCTGTTTTCCAGGGCATACTCCAGATAGGACGCCGAAGTACTGACCATGCCAAGCCCTTCGTAAAGCTTGAAAAACAACCCGGTGGAATCCGGGAGCTGCCATGTGGTTTGGGCAGAAACCGCCTGGGTTTTGGAAGCTGCTTTCGTGCTGAGGCTGTCTTTCCGAGGGCGCAGATCGGGAATGAGTAGCAACCATTCCCCGGCGGGTTGTGAGCGGTCCCCTGTTATGAGCAGGGAACCTGCAGGGGGCTCCAGCCCCAGAACGGTATCAAGTACTTGTTGCCAGTGGCTGTTAGAGTTATTTTCCAGGAGGGATTCGAAGAGGGGCGAATTCCGGTAATCTGAACGGAACTGTTCCGCCTCGTTGATTTTGAGGACCATCCCTGAAGTCTCAGGTACCAGTTGGATGGGTTCCAACCCTGGCGGGGTGACAGGAGTACATCCCAGCAGGCCTGAAAATAGGTAAATAGCAAAAAGGGTCTTAATTAGTCTCATTGAAAGGGGTTGCTCCCTGCAAAAGTACTACCTAGAATGATATTTTCAACTGCGTTCCCAACAACCGAAAACTCCTCCTGTGGTGCCGAGTGGGACCGAATTTTCGAAGGGCTTCCCGGTGTGCCCTTGTTGGGTACCCCTTGTTTTTGTCCCACTGGTAGTCGGGGAATTTCCTGTGCAGTTCTTTCATCAATTCATCACGGGCAGTTTTTGCCAGGACCGAGGCTGCTGCAATGTTAAGGAATCTGCCGTCCCCTTTAATTAGGCAATGGTGTGGGATTTCCCCATAGGCCAGGAACCGGTTGCCATCCACGGCAATGGAAATGGGACGCACCTTCAATTGGTCCAGGGCCTGATGCATTGCCAGAATGGATGCTTTCAGGATGTTGATCTGGTCGATTGTTTCGGGCGGGACGTGCGCAATGGCATAGGCAAGGGCCTCTTCCCGGATCTGGGAAGCCAGTTCCAGCCGGCGGCTTTCCGATATCTTTTTGGAGTCGTCCAGAAAGGGGCTTTGAAAGGATTCGGGTAGGATCACAGCCGCTGCTGTAACGGGTCCTGCAAGGCAACCGCGACCTGCCTCGTCGGTTCCCGCTTCCCCCACGCAACTATAGTAAGGTTTTAACATCTAGTTAGGGTAAAAAGAGCAGTTTGTTTAGGTGTCAAATAAAAAAATTCAACAAAAAAGTTAAAAAAATGTAATAAACCCAAATATTTTTAAGAAACCTTTACGATTTCGTAAAAAAAATGAATTCTTTAACATTTGTATAAGTAACACGCGATTCTCCCTTGCATAATATGCTTGGAATTAAGATTTTTGCGCTTGGCTAATTCAAAATACTAATTAAATGAGATCAAAATTAACTTGGATCTTGACGCCTTTGTTGTTGGTGTTGAGCTTGAATTTCTCCTTTGCACAGGAGAAAACGATTTCGGGTAATGTTGTGGATCAAAATGATGTCCCGCTGCCCGGGGTTTCCGTAATCGTGGTTGGAACTACCCGCGGAACCCAGACGGATTTTGACGGTAACTACTCAATTAGTGCCAGTGTGGGCGAAGTGCTCCGGTTTTCCTATATAGGGCAGACCACCGTAGACCGTACGGTTGGAGCTTCTTACGTCATCAATGTTCAGATGGAGGAAGATGCTGAGACACTGGAAGAGGTTGTGGTAACTGGTTACCGTACCCAGGCAAAGGAGAAATCCAGTATTGCTGCCCAAACGATTACTGCGGAGACGGTCGTTAACCGGCCGAATGCCAACGTGATCCAAACCCTCTCCGGACAGGTTGCAGGTCTGGACATCAGCACCTCCAGCGGACAACCAGGGGCGGCTCCTACTGTGAGGCTTCGTGGGGTTAACTCCATTAACGGTAACACCTCCCCGCTATTCATCGTGGATGGTACGCCTGTGGATGAAGACAACTTCCGGAGCATCAACCCACAGGACATCGAGTCCATTTCTGTCCTTAAGGACGCGGGTGCGACAGCTATCTACGGTAACCGGGGTGCGAACGGGGTTGTGGTAATCACCACCCGCACGGGGAGCTTCAATACCCCCCTTCAAATCGATTACACCGGTATCCTCAGTTTCAGTACGCTTCAGGACAATGACTACAACCTGATGAATTCCCAGGAACAACTGGGGCTGGAAGCTGAAAGAGGGGCTGGACGTGGTGCTACGCTGACTCCGGAGGAAATCGCTGCTGCCCCCACGTTTGACTGGGTGGACTTCTTTTTCCGGACCGGTCTGACCCAGAACCACAACCTGAGGCTGACCAGTGGCTCGGCGAATTTCTCCCAGGCCACCACCCTCGGTTACTTTGACCAGGAGGGTATCCTTCAGGATTCTGACCTGAAACGTTTCAGTGTCCGGAACAACCTGACCGGGAAGACTGAGAATGACAGGTTCAACTACGGTTCCAATATTTCCATTAACTATTCACGGTCCAATGAGCCTAATGCTATTGGAGGAGGTGCTATTAACCGGAACTATATTCTGGGGGCGTATCAATCCGTACCTTACATTACTCCGGATGAATATACAGATGGGGCTGGTCTTCTTTCTCCCCTGCTCTTTTCAAATACACCCCTATTCCTCCTGGACCGTCTGCGGACGTATACCAGGTATGAAGAGGAGGTCAAGATTATCGGTAGCTTCAACGCTTCCTATAAACTAACTCCGGAACTGACTGCCCGCGTCGTAATGGGTGCGGACTACCAGAGTGAATTCCTGACACGGGCTGAAGGGCCTACTTCGTTTAACGCCCTGCTTTTTGGAGGAGCGGAAAACCCAACTTCAGGATTCCAGCAGCAGTCCAGTACCCGTCAGTTTTCCTACAACCAGGTAACCTCCCTTACCTATGCGAATGAATGGGGACGCCACTCGGTGAACATTGCAGGTTACATGGAATATTTCAAGGCCCACTTCCGGCAGTTCGGATATTTTGCCAATGGTCTGAACCCAAAGACCTTCTTCCCGGGAGATGGATCTGGGTTGATCCCGGTACAGTTTGACCAGGATGCCGGAGCCCTGCTCTTTACGGACAATGCCAATGCACAGATATTGAATGCGGGTCTTTTCTCCTACTTCGGACAGGCAGACTACGACTACGACACCCGTTACGGTTTTACGGGAACGATTCGTAGGGACGCCTCCTACCGTTTTGCGGGAAGTAACAAATGGGCTACTTTTTATTCTGTAGCCGGTCGCTGGAATATCCACAATGAGGCCTTTATGGACGGCTCTATTTTTGACGTACTGAAGCTCCGGGCTTCTTATGGTACGGCAGGGAACCAGCGGATTTCAGGGACCAGCTATTTTTCGGCTCCTGACCTGACGAAGAAC
>CBDUBB010000058.1:0-9784 GCA_965365265.1 uncultured Flavobacteriaceae bacterium | reverse complement strand
GGATGCAGGGCGGAGAGCAGTTTTGGGGCCGTATCCCTATCTATAAACGTGCGGATTGAGGTTCCCAGATGCCAGAGTTTACCCGCCCTGACATTCTGCAGCGTTCCCTGTTGTGGCTTTAATCCTAGCTGCCGCATCCGCTCAACGATAAAGGTGGTTACGAGCTGCTGCTCATGTTCCTCCTTGGAGGACCACTGGGGCAGTGGTTCATCCAAATCCGCAGGGCGGGTCCCGGCCAGGGCAATGGTCTCAGCCACTCCAGAATGATACCGGAGGAACAGCTCAGGGGTTGCGCCCATCCAGGTACCTACCTCGGGATGGTGCCAGAAATATCCGAACGCGTCCGGGTACCACCGAATCATCTCGAAAAAAGCTTCCAAGGTATCGGACGGGGCCCGAACCGAAAACCTCCGGCTCACTACCACTTTCTGCAGAGTTCCCTCCCTGAGTGCTTCAACCGATTTGGTTACAAGATCCAAATGAATTTCCCGGGCAACCTTATCTTTTGCGGGAAGGGACGGGGTCAGGTTCAAACGGGGACCTTCGTATGGAGACTGATAGAATTCGTCCCCTCGGATAAAAACGGGGGTTGCATCTTCTTCGTGGAATGGAACCATCAAAAAGCCAGGGCGCCCAAGGTCCAGCGCGGTTTCCAAAACCGAATCCGATTGGAGGAGAGCGGTCACGAAGGAGGCACGCGGTTTTTTATAAAGGACGAAAGGGAGGTTCTTCCGCTGCTGCTCCCCCAACAATTCACGAAGCTTTTTATGTTTCTTAGTTTTTGGGGAGAGCAATGGTAGTCAGTTTGCACAGGGAGACCAGTTCTTCCGCTGCATTGGTTACACGAATTTCCCAAAGTTGTGTGGTACGCCCTTTGTGCAAGAGGGAAGCCCTGGCGTAAACATACCCGTCCTTAACACTGCGTACATGGTTCGCTGCGATTTCGATCCCTCTTACAAAAAACTTTTCCGCATCGATAAATACATAGGAAGCTGCACTGGCAACGCTTTCCGCAAGGGCTACCGTAGCGCCCCCGTGAAGTACCCCGTCCGGTTGGTGTACCTTTTCCGTGACAGGCATGCGGGCGGTAAGAAAGTTTTCCCCTACATCCGTATACTCTATTTCGAGGGTCTCCATAAGCGTGTTCTTGCATACGTGTAGTATTTTTTCTTTGTAATCCTGCATGCAATTATCATTTTTGTAAAGGTAATAATTCCCGGAACAACCCATGCCCGAAGAAAACCCCGCATCCCCCGAAGAAAAGTTGCTTTCCTTTCAAGCCACACACCCCTATGAGGTTTTGAATACCTGGGGGCCCAAAACAAAACGGGTTTGGGTGGTTTTCCATGGCATAGGCTTCCTTTCCAGGTACTTCCTCAGGAATTTTACCCACCTGGATCCGCAGGAAAATTTCATCATTGCGCCCCAGGCCCCTTCCCTCTATTATCTGGACCAGACCTACCGGCATGTGGGTGCCAGTTGGCTGACCCGGGAGCACACCGCCCGCAACATGGAGAACCTGCTGAACTACCTGGAGGCGCTCTTCCAAAAAGAATCCCTTGAAAAAGCCCCGGAACTGGTACTCATGGGCTATTCCCAGGGGGTTTCTGTCCTATGCAGGTGGGTCGCTCTTCGGAGGAAATCCTGTGATCGAATGATCCTTTATGCGGGGCGGGTCCCGGAAGAACTCGGGCCCGAATACTTCAGGCATCTTCCAGACGGCACTGCCGTGGAGGTCCTGGAAGGGGACGCTGACCCCTTTCTTCCATCAAAGGATCTGAAGAAACGGGAAATCCGGCTCAAAGAACTCTTCGGGAATCTATTGCAACTGAAGCAGTATAAAGGAGGGCACGAACTCGACAATAAACTCCTTAAAGGCTGAGGCAGGCCCGTAAAGATTTCCCGGGTATGGGGCGTGATTTCTCAATTCCCGGGAATGCTGTCTGTTGCCTGGGAGGGTTTTTCTTCATAATAGGTAATCCTCCGGGAGACAAAGGCGTTTTCAGGAGTTATGATCTTCCGGATCCAGTTCCCCGGGGTCCTGCCATCTTTCTGATAGAGGTATTTTTTTTCAGTCACCCTTTTAACGCGGCCCTCCGAAGTCAGGTATGACATGGTTTCGGAGCCCAAAAACCCGTCCTCGTTATAGGAAAAGGTGCGGGTTTGTTCCTTTCGAAAGCCTGAATTGACTGAATCATAGCTATACTGGGTTTCCGCCAACAGGTTGTCATTGGGGTCCCGGGTTTGCTCCAGGGCTTTCTGGGGTACCCCATGAAAATAGTCCTTTACCAGGGTTGTTATCCTTTTTCCGGCTGCCCCCTCTTTTTCTGAATGTCGAATCGATTTTGACAACTGACCGTTCAGATAATATTCGGCGGTCTGCTCCCCCTGATGCTCCGAATACCTTACCTCGGTTTCATCAATCCCCTCCTGACCGATCCGGACGATGTGTTCCAGCCTGCCAATGGAATCATAGGTATAGGTAAATTGTTCCTTGAACTGTTCATCATAGGAGGTAATGGTTTCCTTTACCTGACCTGCTGTGGTATCCCGCTGATAAAATCGAGCAAAAGAGGTGCTTTTATCAAAGGATCCGTCCCTGTAAACCTCATCCCTTCGCTCCGTTAATTCGTCCTTCCGGTACCGATAGTAGGTGATTTCGTAGTCCCCTTCGCTGTACCGGGTAAGGGTTTTTAGGAGTTTCCCCTCCGGGTCAAACTCAAAGCGCTCCTCGCCGTAATCGGTAATGACCGTACTGGTTTTAACAGGGCCCTGCAATTCGAAATCGGATTTGGTAAACACCTCGGGCTGCGCGCACAGAAACAGGGGCAGAATGAGAGAAAGAAGGAACAGGACTGGCCGCGAGGGATGTTTCATGAGGTAAAGGTAGCCGATAATCCGAACAAAGTAAAGGGCGGGTAAACAAAAAAAAAGGGCGGATTTCTCCGCCCTTTCCTGTGTAGATCCTCATTGGATTACTTCACCTCTTCAAAATCAACATCTTCTACATTGTCACCTTCCTTGGTGTCTGCCCCGGCAGATTCCTGCTCGCTGGAGGCCCCGGCCTGCTGACCTTCTGCCTGAGCTTTATACATCTCTTCAGAAGCTGATTTCCAGGCTTCGTTGATCTTGTCCAGAGCAGGCTGGATCACATCCAGATCCTTGCTCTCATGCGCTTTTTTCAACTCTTCGAGGGCGTCTTCGATCGGTTTCTTCTTATCCCCGGAGAGCTTGTCTCCAAATTCCTGAAGTTGTTTCTCCGTCTGGAAGATCATGCTGTCTGCCTCGTTCAGTTTATCGGCGCGTTCCTTGGCCATCTTATCGGCTTCTGCATTGGCTTCCGCCTCCGCTTTCATCCGTTGGATTTCCTCTTCTGTCAGTCCGGAGGAAGCCTCGATACGAATGTCCTGAGACTTGCCGGTAGCCTTGTCGGTAGCCGAAACTTTGATGATCCCATTGGCATCGATATCAAAGGTTACCTCGATCTGAGGCGTTCCCCTCGGGGCCGGTGGGATCCCGTCCAGGTGGAACCTTCCGATCGTTTTGTTATCCGCCGCCATGGGGCGTTCCCCCTGTAGGACGTGGATTTCCACAGAAGGCTGGTTGTCCGCTGCCGTTGAGAAAATCTGAGATTTTTTTGTCGGGATCGTGGTATTGGCCTCTATGAGTTTTGTCAGCACGCCGCCCATGGTTTCGATTCCAAGGGACAGGGGCGTGACATCCAACAGGAGTACATCCTTCACGTCTCCGGTAAGGACCCCTCCCTGGATTGCAGCCCCGATGGCCACTACCTCATCGGGGTTCACCCCTTTGGAAGGTTTTTTTCCGAAGAATTTTTCAACGGCCTCCTGTACTGCGGGAATCCGGGTGGATCCGCCCACAAGGATGATCTCGTCGATATCGCTCTTTGAAAGGCCAGCCGATTTCAGGGCTGTTTCACAAGGCGCAATCGTCCTTTTTACCAGGTCTTCAATAAGCTGCTCAAACTTGGAACGGCTCAGGGAGCGCACCAGGTGTTTGGGGCCCGAAGCCGTTGCCGTAATATAGGGAAGGTTGATCTCCGTCTGTGAGGTAGATGACAACTCGATTTTGGCCTTTTCGGCAGCTTCCCTCAACCTTTGGAGCGCCATGGGATCCTGGCGGAGGTCAATCCCCTCTTCCTTCTTGAATTCCTCAGAAAGCCAGTTGATGATTTTTTCGTCCACATCATCCCCGCCCAGGTGGGTGTCCCCATCTGTTGAAAGGACCTCAAAGACACCGTCACCCAGCTCCAGGATGGAAACATCGTGTGTTCCGCCTCCGAAGTCGAAAACGACGATCTTCTGATCTGTATGTTTTTTGTCCAATCCGTATGCCAGGGAGGCAGCAGTGGGCTCATTGATGATCCGCTCCACTTTGAGCCCCGCAATTTCCCCGGCCTCTTTGGTGGCCTGGCGCTGGGAGTCGTTGAAGTAGGCCGGAACGGTGATCACGGCCTGAGTTACTGACTGCCCCAGGTAGTCCTCTGCCGTCTTCTTCATTTTCTGAAGGATCATAGCGGAAAGTTCCTGAGGGGTATACAACCTGCCGTCGACATCCACACGAGGGGTGTCATTGTCACCTTTCACTACTTTATATGGTACCCGGTCCGCTTCTTTTTGGGACTCGGAATATTTATTACCCATGAACCGCTTAATAGAGTAAATGGTCTTCTCCGGGTTGGTCACTGCCTGACGTTTGGCCGGGTCCCCCACCTTAATCTCACCACCTTCCACGAAGGCGATGACAGAAGGAGTGGTCCGCTTGCCTTCTGCGTTTGGGATCACCACAGGCTCATTCCCTTCCATCACGGAAACACAGGAGTTTGTGGTACCCAGGTCAATTCCAATAATTTTGCTCATCCTATTTGCTTTATGTAATTAGAGTTTTCGGTTTCGAAATCGCATAGCAAAGGTCAAACAACATGCCAAGGCCCATAACCTGACAGACTGTCACTATAAACCGGTGTTATTGGGATCATCACTGGCATTTATGTCCAGAAATATTCCGGAAAAACTGCGTTCTGGCAGGCCCGGCTTTCGTATTTTAGCCGGACCAACCTGAGACGATTCACATTATGGAGTGCATCAGTGTCTTCGACATGCTTAAAATCGGAATTGGCCCTTCCAGTTCCCATACCTTGGGCCCCTGGAGGGCTGCGGAACGTTTTATCCGGGAACTCAAAGACAGGGGAAGGTTCGAAAGCGTTGGCGAGGTACGTGTCCTGGTCTACGGATCCCTTTCCCTGACCGGAAAAGGGCATGCCACGGACCTGGCCATCCTAATGGGCCTTTCCGGCGCAGATCCGGAACAGATCCCCACGGAGGAAGTACCGGGAATAGTTTCGGCAATCCGGAATACCAGTACCCTCAAGCTGGGAGGAAGCAGGGACATCCCCTTCCGGGAACCGGAGCATCTGGTCTTCCTGAAAAAATTCCTGCCCTTCCACGCCAACGCCCTGACCTTTGAGGCCAGATGCGATGGGGAAATGCTTATGCGCGAAACCTACTATTCCATCGGAGGTGGTTTTGTGGTGACCAAAAAGCAGGAGAATGCCAAGAGGAAGGCAAAGGTCTTCCAGTCCTTTCCCTTTCCGGTTCAAAGCGGCATTGAACTCCTTCGGTATTGCGGCGAAGAGCAAAAAGCTGTTTCTGAGATTGTCTGGGCCAACGAGTGTTCCATCAGGAGTCCGGAGGAAATCGACCGGGGGCTGCACCGGATCTGGGATGCCATGCTGGACAGCATGTATGAAGGCTGCCACAGGCATGGGGAATTGCCCGGGGGGCTTCAGGTCAGACGCAGGGCGCCGGAACTGTATCAGAAACTCAAGGGAACCGTCCCCTATGCAACCTCCCGGGAATGGCTGGAATCCATTCGAAAAACAGAGGTGAAATTCAGGCAGATCCTGAAATGGGTCAGTTGTTTTGCCATAGGTGTCAATGAGGTAAATGCCGCCCTGGGACGCATCGTCACCGCCCCGACCAACGGGAGCGCAGGGGTGGTTCCTGCCGTCCTGATGTACTACCTGGTCATCGAAAACCACGATGCCGGATTTGAGCATATCCGGAAATACCTGATGGTAGCCGGTGAAATCGGAAGCCTTTTCAAGAAAGGGGCCACGATCTCCGCAGCCATGGGGGGATGCCAGGCGGAAATCGGGGTTTCTTCGGCCATGGCAGCCGGTGCGCTTACCGAGCTCCTCGGCGGGAGCCCCGAACAGGTGTTGTGCGCTGCGGAAATCGCCATGGAGCACCACCTGGGGCTAACCTGCGACCCGATTGGCGGCCTCGTTCAGATTCCCTGCATCGAGCGGAACTCCATGGGGGCTATCAAGGCAATCAGCGCCGCTGAACTGGCCCTGGATTCAGATCCTGCCGCAGCAAAGGTGCCTTTCGACAAGGTCGTACAGACCATGTGGGAAACCGCAAGGGATATGAATTCCAAATACAAGGAAACCTCCCAGGGCGGATTGGCCGTTGGGGTAAACCTGAGTGACTGCTAGCTTCTTATTCAGCTGGTTTGCAGTCCTTCACCCGCCTCGTATCGATGAGGTAGATGATCTTCCAGCCTTCGGGATCCCTGAAAAACTGGAAGGAATTTACCCCGCAATGGTGAAATTCCCCCTGAAGGTAAAATTCATAGGGGGTCCATGCGTGGGCCATGTCCCCATCCGTCTGTATGTGATATGCCAGCAGACGTTCCTCGATCCTGAGGGTGTCCGGCAGGCTCGCCATGGAGGAAAGGAAATCCTCGATGGATTCATTGACCAGGGCCGGGGAGCCGGTTGGGTCCTTACTGATCCGTTGCATGTGGAGGTTCTTGTGCAGGACTTTGCGCATCATGGCCGTATCCCGTTTGTGAAAACCTTCGAAGAAATGTTCAATGGCTGCTTTGACCTCTTTTTCTGGTCCTGACTGGGCATGGCCCGTGAAAAAGATCAGCATACATAAAAGGAGAATTGAATAGCGCATGGAAAACGGGTTTGGATGCCTTCAAAGGTAATCGAATTCCCCTAATACGCCAGAAGGGCGACCTCAGTCAGGAGGGATATTCCATCGTAAAATATGTACCTTTGATTTGCTAAACCACTGAACATGTCAACTGCCAAAAAGCAATTCAAACGAATCACGGTAAAATCCCTGATCGAAATGAAACAGCAGGGGGAGAAGATCTCCATGCTTACGGCCTACGATTATTCCATGGCCAAAATCGTAGATTCGGCCGGGGTGGATGTCATCCTTGTGGGGGATTCCGCAAGCAATACCATGGCGGGGCACGAAACCACCCTCCCCATCACCCTGGATCAGATGATTTACCATGCGAGTTCGGTGATCCGGGCGGTCAAAAGAGCCCTTGTGGTGGTGGACCTCCCTTTTGGAAGCTACCAGAGTGATCCCAAGGAAGCCCTTCGATCCGCTATCCGGATTATGAAGGAGAGCGGGGCCCATGCGGTGAAACTGGAAGGCGGCATGGAAATCAAGGATTCGGTTAAGCGAATTCTCAATGCCGGAATTCCGGTTATGGGGCACCTGGGGCTGACCCCTCAGAGCATTTATAAATTTGGCACCTATACAGTGCGGGCACGTGAACAGGAAGAGGCAGAGAAATTGCTGGAAGATGCGGAAATGCTGGAAAAACTCGGTTGCTTTGCCCTTGTCCTTGAAAAGATTCCCGCCGCCCTGACCGAAAAAGTCTCCAGGAAACTTTCCATCCCGACCATAGGGATAGGGGCCGGCGTCAAGGCAGACGGGCAGGTACTTGTCATCCACGACCTCCTGGGCATGACCCACGAGTTCAACCCCCGCTTCCTGCGAAGGTACATGAACCTGTATGAAGACATGAGCACGGCCATTGGTCAGTATGTATCCGACGTGAAAAGCCGGGAATTTCCCAACGAACAGGAACAGTACTGACAGACCCCCTGAACTTTTACCTCAAACCCCAGGCATCCATTTTGGTGAATCCCCCCAAACACAGTACCCCAGATAACCTGCAGGTCCTTTACGAGGACAACCATTTGCTGGTGGTCAACAAGCGGCCGGGGGACATCGTCCAGGGCGACCAGACCGGGGATACTCCCCTGTCTGAGGTAGCCAAGGAGTATCTAAAAACGAAGTACGACAAGCCCGGGAACGTCTTTCTGGGAGTGGTCCACCGCCTGGACCGCCCGACTTCAGGGGCTTTGGTTTTTGCCCGGACCTCAAAGGCCCTCAGCCGGATGAATGCCCTCTTCAAGGAGAAAGAGGTACGGAAAACATACTGGGCCCTGGTCTCCTCCCCTCCTCCCTCGGAATCCGGAAGACTGGTCCACTGGCTTCAGCGCAATCCAAAACAAAACAAATCCTACGCCCATGAGCAGGAGGGCCCCGACCGGAAGAAGGCGGCGTTGAAGTATCGGGTTTTAAAATCCCTGGATCGCTATTACCTTCTGGAAATCGAGCTGGAAACTGGCAGGCACCATCAGATCCGCGCCCAGTTGGAAGTGATTGGATGTCCCATAAAAGGAGATTTGAAATACGGATTTCCAAGGTCCAATCCGGACGGAAGCATTCACCTGCACGCCCGAAAGCTGGAGTTCCTCCACCCGGTAAAGAAAACCCAGGTAATTATTACCGCCCCTCCACCCGAAGACCCGCTTTGGGATGCGTGTCTGGAAAACTGAAATCCCCAGGCCCAAAGCCTGGCGTCCAGGGGAGATGAGCACCGTGTGGAACCGGCTGGCCAACAGGACCATGTTTGATTACCTTGGTAGTGCAATGGCGTTTGCCCGGGTTAAATTGTACAAACCCCAAATCATCATGACAAGTTCAAGTACCATGGCCACTGCAAAATGAACAGACATGCCATCCAGGATCAGACTAACCCCTCTGCCAAATGCCAACCCTCCCATAAAAAAGACATTTGAAAGGGTCGCCATTTTCCAATAGGAGGTATTAAAAACCCCAATGATCCAGAAAATCCCAAATGCCAGGTACAATCCCATGACGGCCTTGAAAATGTTTCTGAGCTCCAGGTCAGTGACTTGAATTTCCAAAAGGATGCCAAGGACACCCTTCGGATTAAACCCGTAAACGAGTCCGGCGGCAATAACAACCCCGGCAGAAATCCCTAACTGCAAGTTTTTCATTACGTGTCCTGTTAGTGCTGGCTACTCTTATCTCAAGTGCCACTGACAACTTTTCCCCAATTATACGTTGAACCTTGAACTTTGAACCTTGACCTTTGAACAAAATCTATCACCTGCCTGCTGCTACTTGCCACTGCCAAGAATTTGTGTAGTCTGCAGTTTGCAGTCTCCGTGAGTAGCCCCGTATTTAACTGAATTAACAAACTTACCACCCAAAGCCTCCTGACAACTGCAAGGAAGTTGCTTCGAAAAAGGCTAATTTGATTCCCGGGGGGGGGAATTCGGGGAGTTCCCCCTTTTTCTTAGGTTTATCTTAAATCATATTTAACCAAAACCAAGGTAAGAGTGGGGATCCCTGAACTATGAAGTCTTAAAGCCCCCCGCAGCTGTCGACTACATCAAAAACCCCTACTTTTTGACATAGTTGACTTCCCAGGGGCCAATCCCGGTGATCTGAAGTTCAGTTCCCGGATCCAGCCAAACCGAGTGTACGGCACCACGGGCATTCACATAATAATCGCCAGGGCCGAATTCCCGGGCATCCTTTCGCACGGCATTCTCCCCAAAGGCAACCGCAGCCTTTCCTTTGAGAATGGTGACGCGTTCGTCTTTGGGATGCGTGTGCGGCGGCATCACCAT
>CBDUBB010000057.1:0-9920 GCA_965365265.1 uncultured Flavobacteriaceae bacterium | reverse complement strand
AAGGTCTTTTTCCGGACAGGTCAGGTCCATGGGGGGCTCAAATTTCCCATCCGGTAAATGGGCAAGCCCCAGGGATTCCCCGCTCACACCTATGTATGCCTCCACCGTGTCGTACCATGGGGCGATATCCCTGTAACGCACGGGCCAGTCCACCCCAATGCCCTCTTTTTTGTTGGCTTCGAAATCGAGATCGCTCCACCTGTAGCTCTGCCGTCCCCAGGTAAGGGAACGCCCTCCTACCTGATATCCCCGAATCCAGTCGAAGCGCTTGGTTTCCTGATATGGGTGTTCCAGGTCGTTTACAAAGAAGTGGGCATTCTCCGGACGCGGAGCCCAGCCAACGCGCAATTGTTTGTAGTATTCTTCCTTTTGGCCCCGGGTGAAGTTGTTCCGGTTGGGAAAATCCCAGGGGTCCAGGTGCATGGTGGGGTAATCCTCGAGATGCTTCACCATCCGGCCACGTTCCAGCACAAGTGTTTTAAGGCCCTTTTCGCAGAGTTCCTTGGCGGCCCAGCCGCCGCTGATTCCCGTTCCAACCACAATGGCATCGAAGATTTCTTCAGGGTTGATGACCTCTGGGTTCATTTATTCTTGGGTATTTTCTATATTTATGTCGCCTGCACCAGGCGCCTTTCCCATGTCCGGACTACCCCTAAATATAGGGTATTATTCGCAAACCAGGCAGGCGAGAATGCAGCAAATTAACATCAGACCCTTCTATGAAAACAATCAAAGGACCTGCCGTTTTCCTGGCGCAATTTGTAGACGACAAAGCCCCTTTCAATTCGCTGGATGGCATGTGCCAGTGGGCAGCCGACCTGGGTTATAAGGGGATTCAGATCCCCACCTGGGAGCACTTTTTGATCGACCTGGACAAGGCGGCGGAAAGTCAGGATTACTGTGATGAACTCAAGGGGCAGATCAATTCCTATGGCCTTGAGATTACAGAGCTTTCCACCCACCTTCAGGGGCAGCTCGTCGCCGTGCATCCGGCCTATGACCTGATGTTCGACAATTTTGCGCCTGACGCGGTAAAGAACAATCCGAAAGCGAGGACCGAATGGGCAGTGGACGTCGTCAAGAAGGCTGCCACCGCCAGCCGTCGCCTTGGACTCAAATCACACGCCACCTTTTCAGGGGCGTTGCTCTGGCATACCTTCCATCCCTGGCCCCAGCGCCCTGCCGGCCTGGTCGAGATGGGGTTTGAGGAGCTGGCCAGGCGCTGGAAGCCCATCCTGGACCATTTCGACAAAGAAGGCGTAGATGTCTGTTATGAAATCCACCCTGGGGAAGACCTGCACGACGGGGATACTTTTGAGCGTTTTCTGGAGGCGACGGGGAACCACCCCCGGGTAAATATCCTGTACGACCCAAGCCATTTTGTATTGCAGCAGCTCGACTATATCCAGTACATCGACCACTACCACGAGTTCATCCGCGCCTTCCACGTAAAGGATTCGGAGTTCAACCCCACCGGGAAAAAGGGTGCCTTCGGGGGGTATAACGACTGGGGGGAAAGGGCCGGACGGTATCGTTCCCTGGGGGACGGCCAGATCGACTTCAAGACCATTTTCTCAAAACTCACCCAGTATGGCTGCGATGTCTGGGCGGTGATGGAATGGGAATGCTGTATTAAATCCCCGGAGCAGGGTGCCCGGGAAGGGGCCAAATTCATAGCGGACCACATCATCGAAGCCACCCAGAAAACCTTTGACGACTTTGCCGGGGGCGAAATCGATAAAGCAATATTGCGTAAAATCCTTGGCCAAAACTCCTGACCCATGAAGAAATCTATCTGTTTGACTGCCCTAGCCTTTCTGGCCCTGACCGCGTGCAAAGAGGCATCTGAAAAACCGCAAAGCGAAATTGCTTTGGACACGGAAACACGCACCCAGCCCCAGGAAGAATGGATCGTCCTTTTTGACGGGACGACCATGGACGCCTGGAGGGGCTACGGGAGGGATGACCTCCCGGAGACATGGAAAATAGAGGACGGGGCCATGGTCTTTTATCCCTCGGACAAACCCGCTGGAGAAAACCACAACCTGGTTACCAAACAGATGTTTGGTGATTTTGTCCTGTCACTGGAATGGAAGATTTCCGAAGGTGGCAATTCCGGAATTTTCTGGGGAGTACAGGAAGACCCCTGGCGTACCGAACCTTATCAGTCCGGGCCTGAAATCCAGGTGCTTGACGACGAGCGACACCCGGACGCCAAAAACGGAACGACCCACCAGGCAGGCGCCCTGTATGACATGGTGGCTCCCTCAAAATCCGTCGTGCGACCGGCAGGGGAGTGGAACCTGTGTGAAATCACTGTAGACTACGCAAATCATCGAGGGAGTGTACGGCTCAACGGCACTGAAATAGTCACCTTTCCCCTGGCCAATGAGCAATGGGATACCATGGTGGAAAACTCCAAGTTCAAGGGTTGGAAGGGCTTCGGGGAATCCCATATTGGAATGATAGGGCTCCAGGACCATGGGGACATCGTGGCCTTCCGGAACATTAAGATAAAACCTCTATAAGTCGATGCTCAAAAACGCCCATATGCTGGGAGCCCTGCTGCTGTTTGCAGCCTGCGGGCAGGAACCGAAAGAGAAAGCCCCCGAGGCTCCGGCCTCTGAGGCCATTATCCACCGCGAATACCAGGGGGAGGAACCCACCAAACCAGAACAGACCGAGCGGTATGAACCCGTGCCCCCCAGGGTGATGCCCTATGGACAAAATGGGGTGCCCAGTGACGCCATTGTCCTTTTTGACGGCAGTGGCTTTGACCAGTGGATCATGACCCGGGACAGTTCCGAGGTGGTCTGGCACCTGGATGCCGATGGCAGCATGACCGTGAAGGACAAAACCGGGGATATACAGACCCGGCGGAACTTCGGAGACGTACAGCTGCATATCGAATGGCGGTCACCTGCTGAGGTTCAGGGGGAAGGGCAGAGCCGGGGGAACAGCGGGGTTTTCCTTAACAACCTGTATGAGGTACAGGTGCTGGACAACAATGACAATACCACCTATGTCAACGGACAGGTGGCTTCGATCTACAAACAGCACATCCCCTTGGCCATGGCTTCCGTTCCCACCGGGGAATGGAATTCCTACGATATCATTTACCACGCCCCGTTATTCAATGACAAAGGGGAGAAGATCAAAGCCGGAACCATGACCGTACTGCACAACGGGGTGCTGGTGCAGGACCATGCGGAGATCAAGGGAACCACCCCGTATATCGGATGGCCAAAGAACCCGTCTCACGGGAAGGGCCCCATTCGCCTTCAGGACCATGGGGACAACAGTAGGGTAAGCTACCGCAACATCTGGGTGAGGGAGTTATAGGACACGTTTCAGATTGTGTGTTAAAAAGAAGGCTCTTTTAGGTGTGCGATTGAGTAAACCCTGTCTTTAAGGGGTGCAGGCGCGGGAAGGGATTGCGGTTTATACACCCATAGTCGCGACTCATACAAAGTCCCCGTTTTTTGCTACATCTTTTATTTTTTCTGCCCTGTTGATTCGTATCTTTAATAGAATGCCTATGCGCTTTGTTCAGGGAGTTCCGGCTTATTTGGCAAGGGGGAAATCGCATTCTCAGAAAACGCTTTATAAATCAAAATCTTAAGATCATGAGACCTATAACCAGATTGGGTGGTTTTCTTATCCTTTTTATCCTGTGCCTTCCCGCCCAGGCACAATTCCTTAAAAACCTCAAGAAAAAAGTTGAACAACGTGTTGAACAAACCGTCACGGATAAAATTGCAGATAAGGCCGCGAAGGAGGCGGGTAAAACCCTGGAAGATCTCATGGCAGGCAAAATGGGAGGCAACAGTCCTTTTCCTGTAGGCACCGAACAGGTCAGTATGGACGAAATCCCGGATTCCTATGATTTTGAATGGGCCTATGAGCTTCGGATAGAAACCGGCAAGGAGGAGAATGAGGGAATGGACATGACCTATTATCTGAAAGAAGGGGCACCTTACTGGGGAGCCCGTATAGAGCAGGGGATGTCTCTTTTTATGGTCTTTGATGTTCAGAGAATGCTCTCTGTGATCTTCATGGAGAATGAGGGGAATAATTTTGTAAGTGCCACCAAGATCCCGGAAGAATCTATGGAAGGGGAGGCCTATGATTCCTATGAGGGGTATGAATTGCGTGAAATTCCGGGAAAAGAGATCCTTGGGTACGACTGCAAAGGATATGAAATGGAAGATGAAAGTTACAAGTTCACCGTATATACCACTTTTGAAACTGAAGTCAGTTTGACGGATATGTACAAGAAATCCGAACAATTCCCACAGAACTTCAACATGGAATGGATCAAAAACGAGGACAAGGCCGGGATGCTGATGGAGATGATCATCGATGACAAATCCGAGAAGAATAAAACAACCACAATGAAGTGTACGCGCCTGGAGAAGGAAGCGTATTCCGTTAAGAAGGCGGATTACAATAGCCTTGCAGGTATGTAAATCCTGTTCCATTTGTGCTGCACGGATACCTTTGGCTTCCAGGCTACCAGAAGGCCGGTGCGCCCATTTGGAAGCCTGGGTTGAGATCCTTTCCCGGCAAACCTGAATTCCCCGTAAACCCTCTGCATAAGCAGGCTTTTGGGTGTTTTTGTCCATTTCAATTTTTACTACCTTTGACAAAACACCCCTTGAAGGTATGATCCAATCCATGACCGGTTTCGGGAAGCACGTGCTGCAGTTGCCCGGGAAGAAGATTACGGTGGAGCTGAAGACCCTGAACAGCAAGAATTTGGATATAAACGCCAGGGTTCCCCAGGCGTACCGGGAAAAGGAGCTGGTCTTTCGAAACACGATTGCCCAGGCCCTCGGGAGGGGCAAGATCGACTTCGGGCTTTATGTAGAGGCCAACGGAGAGGCGGCTTCCTCCCGAATCAATGAAGGCGTCGTCCGGGACTATATGGAGCAGCTGGGACGCATTGTGGATGGGGATGAGCTGCACCTGTTGGAGATGGCCCTGCGGCTGCCGGATACCCTCCGCACCGAAAAGGAGGAAATCGACCCAGAGGAACTCCGGAAGATTCAGGAGGCACTACAGGAAGCACTGGTAGGCGTGAACGCCTTCCGGTCTGAAGAAGGCAAGGCCCTGGAAGCAGATTTCTCAAACCGGATAGGTGCCATACAGGGGTATTTGGATGAAGTGGAAACCCTGGACAGGGACCGCCTTTCAGCGGTGCGCCAGAGGTTGGAAAAGGCAGTGGCGGAACTGCGGGAGACCGTGGACCCGAACCGTTTTGAACAGGAGCTGATCTATTACCTGGAGAAATACGACATCACAGAAGAAAAAGTGCGCCTTTCCAAACACCTGGAGTATTTTGTAAAGACCATGGGGTCCGGGGAATCCAATGGAAAGAAGCTAGGGTTCATATGCCAGGAGATCGGCAGGGAGATCAATACCATAGGCTCCAAGGCCAATGACGCTCCCATGCAGCGGGTGGTGGTGCAGATGAAGGATGAACTCGAAAAGATCAAGGAACAAATCCTCAATGTGCTCTGATGAAGGAAGGCAAGCTCATCGTGTTCTCAGCCCCTTCAGGCAGTGGTAAAACAACCATCGTCAGGCACCTGCTTTCCAAACCCGAGCTGAACCTGGCCTTCTCGGTTTCGGCTACCTCCCGGCCCCGTCGGCCCAGGGAGAAAAACGGGGAGCACTATTACTTCATGACCATCTCAGAGTTCAAAAATCACATCCGAAACGGGGATTTTCTCGAATGGGAGGAGGTCTACCGGGATAATTTCTACGGGACCCTCAAAAGCGAAGTGGAGCGCCTTTGGAAGGAAGGGAAGAACGTCATCTTTGACATCGATGTGGCAGGAGGCTTGCGGATCAAGAAGAAATACCCCAAACAAACCCTCGCGGTATTTGTAAAACCCCCCAGCGTGGATGAGCTCAAGATCCGCCTCAAGAAGCGGAGTACGGAGAGTGAGGATAAAATCAACATGCGGATCGCAAAGGCATCTGTGGAACTGGCCACGGCCCCCCAGTTCGATAAGATCATAAAGAATTACGACCTGGATACGGCCCTGGAGGAGGCCTACCAGCTGGTGGCGAAATACGTCGGCGCCCCAAAACCCGGCACGGACCCTGCTTCCTAGCCCATGAAAATGAAAAAGACCGGCTTGTTTTTCGGGACCTTCAACCCCATCCATATTGGACACCTGATCATCGCCAACCACATGGCTGAATTCTCAGACCTGGACCAGGTCTGGTTCGTGGTGACGCCAAAGAGCCCTTTCAAAACGAAACAGAGCCTGTTGGAGAACCACCACCGGTATCAGATGGTCTACGAGGCCATTCGGGACTATCCTAAACTGCAGCTTACCGATATTGAATTCAAGCTGCCCCAGCCGAATTATACCATCGAGACCCTTACCCACCTGCAGGAACAGCATGGAGATGCCCATCAGTTTGCCCTGATCATGGGGGAAGACAACCTGAAGAGCTTCCATAAATGGAAAAACTACGAGGCCATCCTGGAGTATTACCAACTCTATGTATACCCGAGGATTTCCCAAAGTAAGATCCCCCCTGCCCTGGTCGCACATCCGCGCATACACCGCGTGGACGCCCCCGTTATGGAGATCTCCTCCACGTTCATCCGCCAACAACATAAAGCCGGGAAGAATATCAGGCCCCTCCTGCCGGAAGCGGTCTGGAAATACATGGATGAAATGAATTTCTACCGCTAATCGCACCCGTCTGCCGCTTGTGCTTCTTTAGGAAGAAGGGTCAGAAATAGTATCTTTAACCAAACGTCTAAACACTACCTCATGAAGCCTGTTTTAGTAGCGCTTTGCCTGTTATTGTCCTTTTCCCTGGCCGGACAGAAAAAAGTCCTGGACCATGCGGATTTCGAGATCTGGAATACGATAGAGAATCAGCGCCTATCCCCTGATGGCGCCTACGTGATGTACAGCCTGGAGCGGGGAGAGGCAGACCAGTTCCTGAAAATAAAAAGGACGGATGCCACCCCTGTTTTTGCCTATGACCGGGGAGAAAACGGGCAGTTTACCTTTGATTCGAACTATGCCGTGTTCACCATCAAGGCCTGGAAGGACAGCGTGATGGCGATGAAGCGTCGGAAGGTAAAAAAGAAAGACCTTCCCATGGACTCTCTGGGGGTCTACAACCTTTCCAGCGGAACCCTGGAAAAGATTGCCCGGATCCAGTCCCTGAAGGTCCCGGAAAAATGGTCCGGGTACATTGCCTACCAGATAGACCCTGAACCGGCCGGGAAAAGCGAGGAAAACGATACCCTGGAGTCGGAAAAACCCAAAAAAGGGAAAAAACCTGGCAAAAAGAATGGATACCCTCTGGTGGTCAGGGAACTGGCCACAGGCGTGCAGGACACTTTTAAATTTGTCACGGATTACCTTTTTGCCAAAAAAGGCAGGCGCCTGGCCTTCGTCAGCACAGGAGAAACAGAAAAGGACCCTTCGGGCCTCTATGTGCTCGATCTGGAAACCGAATTGCTCCACAACGTACACCAGGCCCCCAAGGCCCGGTACTACGAATTGGGGTTCAGCGAGTCCGGTAAACACCTGGGTTTTGTAACCGACGAGGATACCACGAAGGTTCAGCTGAGACCCACCCGACTGTATCACTGGGAAGAAGGGATGGGAAAAGCCCGGGTCCTCAAAGGCCCTGAACCTGCGGAGGACAACCTGCGTCCCTCGCGTTACGAGGACATCTCGTTTTCAAAAGACGAGACACGGTTGTATTTCGGCCTGGCATCCCCTCCCGTGCTCCGGGACACTTCCCTCCTGGAAGAGGAGATCGTCAATGTGGAGGTCTGGACCTGGGATGAACCCCGACTTTATACGGTACAGGAAATGCAGGTAAAAAACGATACCACAAGGGGTTTTAAAAGCGTGATACACCTGCCTTCCGGCAGCATGCAGCAGCTGGCCACAGAAGCCTTTCCGGATATCGAACTGGGTAATGAAGGCAATGCCCCGCATGCCCTGCTCAGCACCAGCACACCTTATGACCTGGAACGGCAATGGACCGGCTTACGTGCCCGGGACTATGCCCTGGTGGATCTGGAGGACGGATCCATGAGGAGGGTCCTTACAAAGGTGGCTGGTAGGGTGGATCTCAGCCCCAGGGGAGGTTATGTCTATGGGTACAATTCAATGGACAGCACCTGGTTTGCCTATAATATCAGGGAATCCAGCTATAAGGACCTCACAAAAGGGGAGGTCTTTTTCAATGAGCTCCACGATACCCCCAGCCCGCCATCTCCCTACGGGGCTGCCGGTTGGACGGAAAAGGACGGGGACCTGATCGTCTACGACCGCTACGACCTCTGGAAATTCGACCCGGATACGGGGGCCTCCGAGCGCCTGACCCGGGGTAGGGAGTCCCGCACGGTATATCGCTATGTCTCCCTGGATGAGGAGAAAAAGTACCTTGACTCAAAGGAACCCTGGTTGCTGACCACCTTTAATGAAACAGACAAGAGCAGTGGGTATGCCTCCTTTGACCCCAGGCGGAAAACGGTTCGATCCCTGATCAGCGGCCCTTTCCGGTATGACACACCCAGGAAGGCCGAATCGGCGGAAAAGTTGTTGTTCACCCGGGAGTCCTTTCAGGAGTTCCCCGACCTGCACGTCAGTGATATGGAATTCAGCCAGCCCGTCCGGATCAGCAATGCCAACCCCCAGCAGAAGGACTACCGCTGGGGCAGTATTGAATTGGTGGAATGGACTTCCCTGGATGGCAAAAACCTGACCGGGATGCTCGTTAAGCCGGAAGGATTTGATCCTTCGAAGAAATACCCCATGATCGTCAATTTCTACGAAAAGAGTTCGGATGGCCTGCACCGCCACCGCGCTCCTGCTCCGGGACGGTCCACCATCAACTACGCCTTTTACGCGAGCAGGGGATACCTGATCTTCAACCCGGATGTGTATTACCGGACCGGCTATCCGGGGGAGAGTGCCTATAACTGTGTGATCCCAGGGGTGACCTCCCTGGTCGAACAGGGGTTTGTGGACCGGGATAACATCGGGGTGCAGGGCCACAGCTGGGGCGGCTACCAGATTGCCTATCTGGTCACGAAAACCGATCTCTTCAAGGCCGCAGAAGCCGGGGCCCCCGTGCCCAACATGATCAGCGCCTATGGGGGTATCCGCTGGTGGACGGGCCTCAGCCGGCAATTCCAGTACGAGCACACCCAGAGCCGGATCGGGGGAACCCCCTGGGAATACCCCATGCGGTACCTGGAGAATTCCCCCATCTTCAATATCGACAAGATCAATACGCCCCTGCTGATCATGCATAACGATGCAGACGGCCACGTGCCCTGGTATCAGGGGATCGAGTTTTTTGTCAGCCTGCGGAGGTTGGGGAAACCGTCCTGGTTCCTGAATTACAACGGGGAGCCTCACTGGCCGCTTAAACGGCAAAACCGAGAGGATTTCAACATCCGGATGGCCCAGTTTTTTGACCATTACCTAAAAGGTGCCCCCAAACCCGTTTGGATGGAACGCGGCGTGCCGGCCGTGGAAAAGGGAATCAACCAGGGGTACGAACTGCTGGGATCAGAAGGGGAGAAGCAATAGGGGAGTTTCAGTCCTGCTCTTTTTCCTGAAGCAGGTTCCATGCCCATTCCAGGGCAGGTTCCAGGGAACGAAAAACTTCGGTGTGAAATTTAAGGAACCGCTCTTCCAGGCGGGCTACTTTTTCGCATCTGTCATTGTAAACCACCCAGGCATACCCGGCGATAAAGGGAACCAGTTTTTTCGTCTCATAATGCATGGTCGGATCCAGGGAATAGGAATTTTTCCTGTCCGAGATATAGACTACAGGTTTGTTGCGGTATTGTTCCCAGGCAAGCGCAAAAAGAGGCAGGGAATTATCCAAATCTATCTGGATCCCCCCCCGGATTT
>CBDUBB010000056.1:0-9955 GCA_965365265.1 uncultured Flavobacteriaceae bacterium | reverse complement strand
TGTGGTATCCGCCTGTTCACAAATAGTCTTTTTCACAAAGCCATTTCACGGTATCGATAATCCGGCTGCTGTATCCGGTCTCGTTGTCATACCAGCCGATTACCTTTACCATGGTCCCGATCACCGAAGTCATCTGAGAATCAAACGTACACGAAAATGAACTATTGTTTATATCGACCGAAACGATCGGATCTTCGGTGTAATGCAGGACGTTTTTGAGCTTTTTTTCAGAAAATTCCCTAAATGTAGCATTAATTTCCTGAATACTAGCAGGTTTACGGACATTGGCGGTAATGTCGGTAAGGGAGTTGTTCGGGACGGGAACCCGTATGCCGCATCCCCCGATCACATCGGCCAGATGCGGGAAGATCCGGGTAAGGGCCTTGGCCGCCCCAGTAGTGGTGGGAACGATGGACTGGGCAGCTGCACGGGCCCTCCTGAGGTCCCGGTGGGGATGGTCATGCAGGCTCTGATCCGAGGTATAGGAATGTACCGTGGTGATGTAGGCCTGCTCAATACCACATAATTCATCCAGGATCTGCAGCATAGGCGCCGCATTGTGAGTGGTGCAGGAAGCATTGCTGAATATCCGGTCTTCTTTCCGCAGGGAGTTGTGGTTGATCCCGAACACGATCATCGGGATGTCGTCTTCAGCGGGAGGGGCTGAGAGCAGAACCTTGGGAGCCCCTGCCTCCAAATGTCCTTCCAGAAGTTCACGGGTCTTGAAACGGCCTGTGGATTCCACAACCAGATCCACCCCGGCTTCCTTCCAGGGAATGTCCCCCGGATTTTGAAAACGGGTGACCCGGGTTTTCTGGGAAGGTGTATGGAGATACCCGTCTTCCGTTTGCACAGACCCTGAAAAGGGGCCGTGTATGCTGTCGTATTTAAGCAGGTGGGCCAGGGTAGGGGCATCGGCCAGGTCGTTTACCATGGCCACCCGAATACCCGGCTCTTTTTCCAGAAGGCGGTAAAGTGTCCGACCGATCCTCCCGAAGCCGTTGATACCCAGGGTGATTTTTTTCATGGCAGATCAGTCTATGAGGCAGCGGGGCTCAGTCAATGTGTTTGTGGGCTTTGTATGAGGAGCGGACCAATGCCCCGCTTTCCACGTGACGGAAGCCCATTTCCAGGCCTGTTTCCCGGTATTTGTCGAATTGGTCAGGGGTGATGAAAGCTTTGACGGGCAGGTGCTTTTTCGAAGGTTGCAGGTATTGTCCTATGGTGACCACATCCACTCCGGCCTCCCTCAAATCCTCAAGGGTCTGGATCACTTCGCCTTCTTCCTCTCCAAGGCCCAGCATGATGCCGGACTTGGTTCTGTTGGCCCCCTGTTCCTTGAGATAGCGCAGGACTTCCAGGCTACGGTCGTATTTGGCCTGAATACGAACTTCCCGGGTCAGGCGGCGTACGGTTTCCATGTTGTGGGAGATTACTTCAGGCGCCACTTCCAGGATCCGGTCCAAATGGCGTTCCACGCCCTGAAAATCGGGGATCAGGGTCTCCAGGGTCGTTTCCGGATTCATCCGGCGAATGGCCTTGACTGTTTCCGCCCAGAGGATCGAGCCCATGTCCTTGAGGTCATCCCGGTCCACTGAGGTAATCACGGCATGCCGGATCCCCATGATTTTAATCGAGCGGGCCACTTTTTCAGGTTCAGCCCAATCCACCTCATCGGGGCGCCCTGTCTTTACGCCGCAAAACCCGCAGGAACGGGTACAAACATTCCCGAGGATCATGAAGGTGGCCGTACCTTCTCCCCAGCACTCCCCCATGTTGGGGCAGCTCCCGGAAGTACATATGGTATGAAGGTTATAGGTGTCGACCAGGTTTCGAAGCTGGGTGTATTTCTTGCCCGTTGGCAGTTTCACCCGGAGCCATTTGGGCTTGCCTTTCGGAGGTTTGACCGATTCCACAGTCGTGGTGCTCATAGTACAATTTTTAGCAAATATACGAACAAAAAAAGGTTGGTTCCCGCTGGCTCTCACCGGGGTTACCTAAAGAAGGACCGGGCTATCCATTCTTCCGGCTTTCAGTGATCAGGGAGGCGAGTAACTTTTTAGCCCTTAGTAGTTTGACTTTTACATTCCCAACCGGCTCGTCGAGCTCCTGGGCAATTTCGGCATAGCTCATTTCACGGAAAAACCTCAGTTCCAGTACCTGCTGATAGCCAGCCTTGAGCTTTTTGATGTTCTCCAGCAGGGTTTTCAGGTTTTGTTCGATGATCAGCTGGTCTTCCACACTCGGGCTCTCATCCAGCACCCTCTTCATGGCCTCGTTCGAGTTGTTTTCCCGCTGCTCAAGGACATTGCGCTTCCGCTTGCGCAAAAGGTCTACATGAAGGTTCTTGGAGATGGTGACCAGCCAGGTGCTGAAGACGTACTGGGGGTCGTAGGTGTCGAGTTTGTCAAAAGCCCTGGCAAACGTCTGAATAGTAATATCCTCCGCATCATTCTCGTTGCGGGTACGTTTGAGTTGGTAGCCATATACTTCGGGCCAAAACCGGTCCAGAAGCTGGCTGTAGGCCTTCTGATCGCCGGACATGGCCTTTTGTATGGTATGTGGTATGTCTTCTTCGGGGGGCAAGGACTTGTGTTTAGGGGGTGTGGATTCCTGCGGGAGGCAGGAGCGCAGGTCAGGACTGTACCTCCTGCTTACAATCCTGTTCCGAAGGAAGTTTTCCGCACATTCCGCAGGCAACCCCTTCCTTGTTCAGATAAGGGTTTTGGCTGGCACAGGTACCCGCGAATTTACCATCCTTTTTCGACCAGATTTTGATGGCAATCCCGGCAAATGCGAGCCCCAAAAGCCCAATGGTTATCAGTACGAGTTTCATAGGGAACAGTTTGTGCAAAGATACAAAAAAAGCCCCTTTTCAAAAGGGGCCTTTACAGGGGTTTAAAGCCCTTTTAGTACTTAATGTTGGCCACAATATTCTGAACGGTGGGCGAGGTGTTGCCCCCTTCCGGCTCGATGGTGATATAGCTCATGGCTTTTTCCCCGTAGGGCAGTGCCAGGAGCTTGTCCTTGTCATCGAGGTCCTTAAGGATCCCGAGGTTCACCATTTCCCCGTTGACTTCTGCCCACATCTGATAGCACTGGTTCTCGGGAAGCTGGGGCAGGTTCCTAACATTGATATAGGATAACTTCTTAACCGGGTTTACATAAGCGATTGCCTTCAGGTCCCTGGCCTTCTGGTTTCCATTGACCAGGTATTTTCGGGTCTGGGGGTTGTTCAGGACGATAAACTGATTTCGCACGTCTTCCAGTTGCTGCCTCATATCGGCCTCCAGCACCTGTATTTTATTGTTTACCATGGCATTCTCCTCCTGCAGGCTCTGGTTCTGGTTCCAGAAAAAATAGGAAGAGCCGGCAAAGAACAGGGCAGCGAGGCTTGCTGCAATGGCATAGCGCATGAAGCGCCGGCGTCCGGAACGTTGGTTCTTGATGCTGTTGAAGATGCGTTCGCGGAGGCCTTCCGGAGTTTTCCTGGAATAGAGCTTGGCAAAAGCCTCCAGATTTTCTTCCAGTTCCCGGTACGTATTCCGCACCTCGGGATACATGGCAATATAGCGTTCCACCTGCGAAGATTCTTCCGCTGAGGTGTTCCCGAGCAGGTATTTTTCCAGCAGGTCCGTTTCCAGGAATATGCGTACTTTCTCTTTCATAACCAATTAATTAAACTAAGGAACAGGAGGGATGCAGCCCCGTAAATCTTCTTGAGTTCCCGTAACCCGATCTTCAGCCTTGATTTGATGGTCCCCAGGGGGATCCCGAGTTCTTCACTTGCTTCCTGCTGGGTCATCCCTTCAAAAAACAAAGCTTCCAAAACGATCCGGTATTTGGCTTCAACCCTGTCGAGCTGTTTTTTCATGTCGATCAGCTCCGGCTGGATTTCCTCCTTACCTACGTTATATACGTCAGAAACGTCCAGTTGGATTTCCTTGTCCGTTTTATTCGACAGACTCCTGATTTTGTCGATGGCGGTATTGCGCGTAATCCTGAAGAGCCAGGTAAAGAGTTTCGCCTTGGCAGGATCATAGGTATGGGATTTATTCCAGATCTTCACAAAACTCTCCTGCAGCACGTCCTGGGCGATTTCCTCATTCCGCACCACCTTGAAGGCCACCCCGTAGAGCGTATCCCCATAGTGTTCATACAGGAGGGAAATGGCTTTGTCATTGCCCTCGTGCAAAAGTTCCACGATATGTTTTTCCAGCAGCGTACTCATGGTCAGGTCGATGCCGAAAAAAAAGAGGCCTCGGGCATCCAAATCAACTTTACAGGTCGTATATAAGGTAACGCGAAGTTAAAAAATAGATTGTTACCCGGCCTTTGGGAAGGCGTGATTTACCGGGAATTCAGAATATATTGTTTTGGTTAGTTTGGTTTGGTATAACCCCTGTGTCCTTATGGCTGCGGGGGTTATTGTTTTTCAGGGGTTTACCTTGGCTTTCAAACGATGTTGACCTCGGGCTGCAGTTCTATGGAAAATTCCTCCTTGACCGTTTCCTGTATGTGGCGCGCCAGCCTCAGGATATCCTCCCCGCTGGCCCCGCCGTAGTTGACCAGAACCAGTGCCTGCTTCTGATGTACGCCGGCATCCCCCGAACGGAATCCCTTGAGGCCACATTGGTCGATCAGCCAGCCCGCCGGCACCTTGACGGTGGCATCCTCCTGGGGGTACCCGGGCAGGTCCGGCCGTTTTTCCCTCAGTTTCTCAAAAAGGGACAGGGGAATAACAGGGTTCTTAAAGAAACTACCGCTGTTCCCGAGCCGGGCCGGGTCCGGGAGCTTCCGTTGTCGGATGGCAATTACCGCCTCAGCGATGTCCCCGGGAGAGGGATCTGAAATACCCCTGGAAGTCAGTTCTTGTTCAATGGCCCCGTAGGAAGTGGAACGGCGGTGATTTTTTTTGGTGAGTCGCAGCTCCAGGGAAAGGATGATGAACCGGCCTTTTCCCTCCCGCTTAAAGAAGGAATCCCTGTAGCCAAACCTGCACTGGTCTTTGTCAAATCGTTTCAGGGACCCAGTCTGCATGTCCATGGCGGTGCAGGCTTCGAATACATCTTTGAGCTCCACCCCATACGCACCAATATTCTGAATGGGCGCCGTACCGGCCTTGCCTGGTATGAGCGCCAAATTCTCAATCCCCCCGAAACCCTGTTTCAGCGACCACAGCACCAGTTCGTGCCAGTTTTCCCCTGCCATGGCCCGGATGATGACCTCCCGGGAGTCCTCCCGGATTATTTCACGTCCGGAGATGTTGATGTACAGGACAAGGGCATTGAGGGGAGCTGTCAGCAGGATATTGCTGCCCCCACTGAGCACAAAGGGTGCCGGAAGGTCCTTTTTAAAGATCGCCTCCCGCAGGGTTTCAGGGGAGCTTATTTCCAGGAAATGGCTCGCAGGGACGTCGATGCCAAAGGTGTTGTACGGTTTAAGAGAGACATTTTCCTGTATGTGCATCAGCCTGGATAGTTTTTCAAGGCCTCCTTGAGGATCCGAACCGCTTTTCTCAATAAGTCCTGCTCCAGCACATAGGCGATCCGCACTTCGCTGGACCCCAGTCCCGGGGTGGCATAGAATCCGGCAGCCGGGGCCACCATCACCGTGGCGCCTTCCCACTGGAATTCCTCCAACAGCCACTGGGCAAAATGGTCCGCGTCTTCCACAGGCAGTTCTACCATGCAGTAGAAAGCGCCCTGTGGCCGCGCAATACGGATGCCCGGGATCTTCGAGAGCTCCTCCAGGAGGAGGTCGCGGCGGGCTGTATACTCCCCAATCACTTCCTCGAAATATTCAGCAGGCGTATCCAGGGCGGCTTCACTGGCGATCTGGGCCAGGGTAGGGGGGGACAGCCTGGCCTGTGCAAACTTCAGGGCTGACCGCATCAGGTCCTGGTTCCGGCTAACCATGCAGCCAATGCGCGCCCCGCACATGCTGTAGCGCTTTGAAACCGAATCCACCATGATGGCATTCGCATCCATGCCGGGTTCCTCAAGCACTGAGTAATGCTGTTTTCCGTCATAGGCGAATTCCCGGTACACCTCATCGGCAATGAGGAAGAGGTTGTGTTTTTTGACCAGGTCTGCCAGCTGTCGTATTTCTTCCCGGGTATAGAGGTAGCCTGTGGGATTCCCGGGATTGCACAACAGGATGGCTCGTGTCCTGGGGGTGATGTAGCTTTCAAAGGTTTCGATAGGGGGCAGGGCAAAATTATCCGAGATGTCCGAAGCGATGGGGATTACCTTAACCCCGTTTGCGATGGCAAACCCATTGTAATTGGCGTAGAAGGGCTCCGGGATGATTACCTCGTCCCCGGGATCCGCGATGCAGCCCATAATGATGGAAAGGGCTTCTGACCCCCCTGTGGTCACAAGGATCTGATCGGGTTCCACCATAATCCCGTGCCCGGCATAGTATTCCGCAAGTTTGATGCGATAGCTTTCGTTACCCTCACTCCTGCTGTATTCCAGGACTTCGATGGGGGCATTTCGCACCGCATCGAGGGCAGCTTTGGGTGTTTTGATGTCCGGCTGTCCGATGTTGAGGTGAATTACCTCTACCCCGTGTTTTTTGGCGGCTTCTGCGAAGGGAACCAGTTTTCGGATCGGTGAGGCCGGCATGGCCATCCCTTTTTTGGATAAAACAGGCATAGGAAGTGTCTTATCAGGCAAAAATGAGAAATCATAGCCGAGAAAACAACATAAAATTCCCGGATATGGAGGCGGATTTGCACCCTCCCCGATCAAAGGAATGTTAAAAAAACGAAGTGTACCTTTATTTTTAGTACTTTGAGGGTGTAGAAATCACGTTATGAGGTTGTTGCGGGAAAGATGGATTTTAGTATCGGTGGTATGCCTGCTGGGACTTTCCCCCTGTCTATCTCAGTACTACACGCTTCCCAAAGAAGAAACCCGCACCCGAAAGATCCATTTTGAACTGGTCAACAACCTGATGATCGTCCCTCTGGAGGTCAACGGGGCCCCCCTGAATTTTATTCTCGATTCCGGGGTAAGCAAACCAATCCTCTTCAATCTTGCCGACCAGGATTCCATAGAACTGAAAAACGTTTCCAGGATAACCATTCGCGGGCTGGGGGCAGGGGAACCGGTCGAGGCACTCCGATCTTTTGGGAACACCTTCAGGGTGGGGATGCTAAAAAACATCAATCAGGAGTTGTACGTGGTCCTGGACAAGGACATGAATTTCTCCCCGAGCCTGGGTTTTCCGGTGCATGGGATCATAGGCTATGACCTGTTCCGGGATTTTGTGGTTGAAATAAACTACAGCCGAAAGTACCTCAGGTTCCATCAGCCGGATGCCTATACCCTGAGAAACCGAAAGGATGAGGTTACCCTTCCTTTGTTGGTTGAGGATAGCAAGGCCTACCTGAAGGGTACTGTGGTGGTGAGCGGACAGGAGGAGGTTCCCGTAAAATTGCTGATGGATACCGGAAGCAGTGATGCCCTCTGGCTGTTCCCGAACCGGGAGAAAGGCCTGGAGATCCCGAAGAAGAACTATGAGGATTACCTGGGAAAGGGATTGAGCGGCACCATTTATGGCAGGCGGACAAAGGTCGAACAGATGCGCTTCGGGGACTTTGTCGTGCGAAATGCCAAGGCTGCCTTTCCCTACATGGAATCCTTCAAACTGGCCAGCGACCTAAAGGACCGGAACGGAAGTGCCGGTGGGGAACTCCTCAAGCGCTTCAACATGGTGGTCAATTATCCGGAAGGAAGGATCACCCTTAAGAAAAATTCCCTCTTTGATACGCCTTTTCAGTTCAACCTGGCCGGCATTGAGCTGGAGCATGCAGGGGTGCGGTACATAGCCGAACGCATAGCCGATGCATCGGGCTTTGTGCGCAATGATGAAGATACCTTCAGCAACGTACAACTCATGGTCGGGACCCAGACCCGTCTGAGCCTGGTTCCGGAGATTGTGGTGTCCGCCATCCGGGCCGGAAGCCCAGCCGAAGAAGTGGGGCTTAGGGAGGGCGATGTAATTCTGGCGGTAAATGGCAAACCCGTACACCGGTACAAGTTGCAGGAGGTGATGCAGTTGATCAACGATAAAAAGGGGAAACGGGTGCGCCTGCTGATCGAGCGCTTTAATCAGGACCTGTTGTTCTCCTTCGTCCTCAGGGAGTTATTTGAATAAAAAAATCCCCGGGTACTTCCCGGGGATCCTTTAATCACTATTTCCTTCTTTTATTTTCCGTCTACACCTTTGACGGTTCCCTTGATCTTCAAAATCTTGGTTGGGGTATCCGCATTGGATATAACCGTAACGGCCTTGCGTATGGGCCCCACCCGATTAGTGTCGTATTTTACCTGGATTTCCCCTGTTTCCCCTGGCATGATTGGTGCTTCGGGCTTTTTGGGAATGGTACAGCCACAGCTGGAACTCACCTTGCTGATGACCAGAGGAGCATTTCCGGTGTTTGTAAATTCAAACACCCGTACACCATCGCTTCCTCTTTCGATTTCACCGTAATCCACCGTCTCTGACTTAAATTCAATCTTCGCCACCTTTTCCTGGGCAGAAACCCCCAAAGAAAGCAGGCCTATAAACAGAAATACTGCTAATTTTTTCATATTCATTGGTTTTGGGTGAATTTCAAATGTAGCCAAAGCGGTATCAACATCCAAAATTCTTTTGTTATGTAGTAACGTTACTTATTTTTGTTTCGTATAAATTCAGCGGACAAATTGGGACGTTTATCCCGTTTTTGACATCTTTGCCAACCTATTGCCCGATCCTATTTTTCAAAAACCATACCAAAACATGGATATACCGTCCAAATACGATCCCCAGCGCGTTGAAGCCCGTTGGTATGACTACTGGATGCAGCATGGCTATTTCCACTCTGAACCCGATGAAAGGGAACCCTACACGATTGTAATTCCCCCACCCAATGTCACCGGGGTCCTGCACATGGGGCATATGCTTAACAACACCATTCAGGATGTGCTGATTCGAAGGGCGCGGATGCAGGGTCGGAACGCCTGCTGGGTGCCGGGCACGGACCACGCCTCCATTGCCACCGAGGCAAAGGTAGTGGCCAAGCTGAAAGCCGAGGGGATCCCCAAGGCTTCCCTCAGCCGGGAGGATTTTCTGGAGCACGCCTGGGAATGGACTCGGGAGTACGGAGGAGTAATCCTCGAGCAGCTGAAAAAGCTGGGCTGTTCCTGCGACTGGAAGCGCACCAAGTTTACCATGGATCCCGATATGGAAGAATCCGTGATTAAGGTTTTTGTAGACCTGTATCGCGAAGGCCTAATATACAGGGGCTACCGGATGGTTAACTGGGATCCTGAAGCCCGGACCACCCTGTCGGACGAGGAGGTGCAGTACGAGGAACGACAGGGGCACCTCTACCACATCGCCTATCCCGTGGAGGGAGCTGATGCCAGGGTGGTGATTGCCACCACCCGGCCCGAAACCCTCCTGGGGGACACGGCGGTATGTGTACACCCCGATGACGAGCGTTTTGGCCACCTGCACGGAAAGAAAGTCCGGGTACCTATCTGCGACCGGGTAGTGCCTGTTATCCAGGACGACTACGTGGCCATGGATTTCGGAACGGGCTGCCTTAAAATCACCCCGGCCCACGATGAGAATGACTATGAAATCGGCCGGAAGTACGATCTTGAACTGGTCGACATCTTCAACCCCGATGGTACGTTGAACCAGTATGGCCTGCATTATGAAGGCATGGACCGATTCGAAGCCCGGAAGGCAATCGTGGCCGAACTCGAGGAAAAAGGATTTTTGGTCAAAAAAGAGCCCTACATGCACAAGGTAGGCACCTCTGAACGGACCAAAGCGGTGATCGAACCGAGGCTTTCAGACCAGTGGTTCCTGAAGATGAAAGAAATGGCTGAACCTGCCCTGAAGGCGGTGTTGGAAACCGGGGAGGTGCAACTGTTTCCTTCCAAATTCGACA
>CBDUBB010000055.1:0-9963 GCA_965365265.1 uncultured Flavobacteriaceae bacterium | reverse complement strand
TGGGTACCCGACGGATTCGACAGCTCAAGGACGGCTGGACCATCCTCACGGCAGCCGGCAAACCCAGTGCCCACTTCGAACACGATGTGGCCCTGGTCGACGGAAAACCCGAACTTTTATCCACCTTTCAATACATTTACGATGCCCTGGGAATTGAAAGCGATGAAGAGTCTGAATTCCGCAGGCATCCCATAACTACCTGACTCCGAAAGGCAGCGTGAAACGATTCTTTAAATGGGTACTCAGAAAGGTCCCCCGGCCACTTTTGATCCGGCTGAGTTATGTAGTGCGGCCATTCCTGGCTTTGTGGCTTAAAGGAACCCGGTATACCGATCCCATTGACGGCAAGTCATTCAGAACCTTCCTTCCGTACGGTCACGAATCTCCCAGGGAAAACGTCCTCTCCCCTTCTACCCTGTCCCTGGAAAGGCACCGGCTTCTCTGGCTGTACCTGAAAGGCGAAACCACTTTTTTTACCGACAGCCTGCGCGTGCTCCACTTTGCCCCGGAACAGGCTTTCTACAAAAGATTCCGAAAGCTTCCGAACCTGGAATACACCACCACGGACCTGAATTCACCTCTGGCTGACATCAAGGCGGACATCTGTAACCTTCCCTTTGAAAACAACCAGTTTGATGTCATCCTGTGCAACCATGTCCTTGAACACATTCCGGAAGACCGCAAGGCCCTGTCTGAGTTATATCGGGTCATGAAACCCGGGGGATGGGGTATTTTTCAGGTGCCCCAGGACCTCTCCCGGGAGTACACTTTCTCGGACCCCACAATCACCGATCCGGACGAAAGGCGAAAGATCTTCGGGCAGTACGACCACGTCCGGGTCTATGGCAGGGATTATTTTGATCTTCTCCGAAAATCCGGGTTTGACGTTAAGGCGGTGGATTATACCGCCAGTCTGAAACCAGAGCAGATAGACCGGTACCGGCTGGCTGCAGGGGAACTAATCCCCCTGGTGGAAAAACCAGCGGAAATCTGACTTCTACCGGACAAGGTCCTTAAACCCCGGGGTCATGTATTCAAGGGTTTCTCCCCCGGCTCCCAGGTAGATAATATACGCCTCCAGTTCGGGGCTTTCCAGTAAAAGTCTTTTGGAGTCCTCCAAATCCATGGCCATGAAGGCCGTGGCATAGGCATCTGCTTTCATACAGGTCTCGGCCAGGACGGAAGTAGCCAGAATGTTGGAGTTTTTGGTGAATCCGGTATGAGGGTCTATGGTGTGCACAAATTTATCCCCGGTGATCGAATCGATTCGGAATTTTCTGTAATTCCCGGAAGAAGCCATGGAACGGTCCGTAAAGCTGATGATCTTTTTAATGGTTCTTCCTTCGATGGCCTGAGGATCGTCAATACCCACAACCCAGGGACTGTTTTTGGCCCGGTTAGCTCCCCTGGCCCGTAGCTCTCCCCCTACCTCCACAAGGTAGTCGGCTACCCCGTACCCCTCTAGCATGAGTGCCAGGCGATCAACAGCATAGCCCTTTGCAATGGCATTGAAGTCGAGGCGTATTCCCGGAACTTCCCTGACAATTCGCCCGTCCTGCTCGAGGCGTACCTTGTCAAAGCCCACGTAGCGAAGCAGGCTGTCCACCCGTGCACGGTCCATCTCCATGGCAGATCCCGGGCCAAACCCCCAGGCGTCCACCAGGGTTCCCACGGTAGGGTCAAAATACCCGTCCGTATGGGTGTAAACCTCGCTGGAGGTTTCAAAAACCTCCCGGAACATGGCATCGACCACCACGGATTCCTCCCCCCGGTTGATCCGGCTGATATCCGAATCGGGCATATAGGTGGAAAGGGAGTGGTTGACCACCCGAAAGACGGAGTCGATGGCGGGCTGAAGGTCTGTACTGTCTGGGGAGAAAAGCTTAATGGCATAGGAAGTACCGAGGGCACCTCCCTGGTAAACCTGCTCCTGCACCGGCCCGGAAGGACCGCATGCCATACCCAGCAATCCGATAGTAAGAAAGAGAAAACTTCTAAAGTTCAATGAGTCCTTCATACTCCACGAGGTATTTTTCATTCAGGTATACTGGCAGGCTCCGATCCGCTGCATTGGAAAGGCCCACCCCGGCGTAGTAAGTGCGCGCCTCAAATTTAAGGGCGTGTTCTTTGACCTTTTGCATGAGTTTCTCATCGTACTGAGATGGATTTCCGGGAAATGCAACAGGCCGCACCACGATAAAGTGAAGCTGTTTTTCCTTCAGGCAAACAAACTGTGGATTTTTACCCTGCTTGCTGTTAACCCCCATAAACTCATATCCGGCCTCTTCCAATTCCCGGCCTACGATATTCATGGCCAGGTTATGCAGTTCCTGTTCTGTCAGTGCTTTCATAGACCTGTATATTAGCACAAAAACCGATATGAAACATACCGGTTTTTGAACTTCCATTGCGGGTGGTTACCCGCCGAAATCGTCGAAGCGGATATTCTCATCCGGGATTCCGAAATCCTCACCCATCTTCTGCACCGCCTTATTCATAAGAGGCGGGCCGCAGAAATACAGTTCGATGTCTTCGGGAGATTCATGGTGGTTGAGATAATGCTCGATCACACAATTGTGGATAAAGCCGACAAACCCATCCCCCGGGGCATCAATATTTTCCTTGACCTTCCAGTTGTCCTCCTCAAGGGGTTCAGAGAGGGCCATATAGAATTTGAAATTCGGGAATTCCCGCTCGAGTTCGCGGAAATGGTCGATGTAGAATAACTCCCGCTTGGAGCGGCCCCCATACCAGAAGGTGACCTTACGGCCCGTCTTCATGGTTTTAAACAAGTGATACAGGTGAGAGCGCATGGGTGCCATTCCGGCTCCTCCGCCCACATAGAGCATCTCAGCCTCGGACTCATTGATAAAGAACTCGCCGTAGGGTCCGGAAATGGTTACTTTGTCCCCCGCTTTGCAGGCAAAGATATATGAGGAAGCCACGCCCGGATTGACACTCATCCAGGTATTCTTGCTTCGGTCCCAGGGTGGTGTGGCGATACGGACATTGAGCATGATCTCGCGCCCCTCAGCCGGGTAGGAAGCCATGGAATAGGCCCGCTCCACCGTCTCATTGTTTTTCATCACCAGCGGCCAGAGGTTGAATTTATCCCATTCCGCCCGGAATTTCTCAGGATCATCGTGTTCCTCCGGGTGGGCTGTAATATCGATATCCCCGTACTTGATCTCACAGGGGGGAATCTCGATTTGGATATAACCGCCCGCCTTGTAATTCATGTCCTCCGGAATTTCCACGACAAACTCCTTGATGAAAGAAGCCACGTTGTAATTCCGCACCACGGTAGCCTCCCATTTCTTGATCCCGAAGACCTCTTCCGGAATCGTTATTTCCATGTCCTGCTTTGCTTTAACCTGGCAGGCCAACCGGGCTCCTTCATTGAGCTCCCGTTTGGAAAAGTGGGGGGTCTCCGTGGGAAGGGCCTCCCCTCCTCCGGCAAGGACATGGCACTCGCACTGAATGCAGGTACCACCTCCCCCGCAGGCAGAGGGCAAGAATATTTTTTGATTCCCCAGGGTGGAAAGCAAAGAACTTCCAGAAGGTACTTCAATCTGCTTTTCCCCGTTGATTGTAATGGTCACAGGGCCCGAAGGTGCCAGTTTCTCCTTGGTAAAAAGAAGGAGAGCCACCAGGGCCATAACCAGGATCAGAAATGCGATAATGGTGATAACAATCGTCCCAACCGTAGTGGTAGCTAATATCATTACTGCTTGTTTATTGCGTCGTTATAGGAAATCACTACTTCCTCTGATTCTTTTTTGTCTTCAGTGTCTTTGGCCGCCTCGGTAACCGTGTCCGGTTCCTCCTGACGGACCGCAGTTTCAGGGGCGGGTGATGAGGCACCTTCGTCCCCACCTGTCAGCATTCCCCCGAAGCTCTGGAACCCGATTCCCATGAGCCCGGTGATGATAAAGGTGATCCCGAGTCCCCTCAGGGGCGGTGGCACATTGGAATACCGGATCTTCTCACGGATAGCCGCAATGGCCAGGATTGCCAGGAACCAGCCAATACCGGAGCTGATACCGTAATTCAAAGCGAGTCCCAGGGAGGGGATCTCACGGGCCTGCATGAACAGGGAGCCTCCCAGGATGGCACAGTTTACGGCAATCAGGGGAAGGAAGATCCCCAGGGAATTGTACAGGGCCGGAGAAAAACGCTCCACCACGATCTCCACCAACTGCACCATGGTCGCGATGGTCGCGATGAACATGATGAAGGAAAGGAAACTCAGGTCGTATTCCGCATACTGAGGGCCCAGCCAGGAAAGGGCTCCTTCCTGCAGGATATACTGGTCAAGGAGCCAGTTAAGGGGTACGGTCACCCCCAGCACAAAAATAACGGCTGCCCCCAGGCCCACAGCGGTCGCCACCTTCTTGGAAACGGCCAGGTAGGAGCACATCCCCAGGAATACGGCGAAGACCATATTGTCTATAAAAATCGATTTGAAAAATAATTCTATATGTTCCAACATCTCTTGCGGTTTGGCTTCGTTATTCTTTAATTTTCTTCAATGAGCGCACTGTTCCGGGAGCGTTGTGCCCATATGATCAGCCCCACTACGATCAGGGCGGCCGGAGGCAGGATCATGAACCCGTTATTCTCATACCCGATGGAGTAAAGTCCCGTCTTCCCGATCGGATCTCCCAGGACCGGGATCCCAAACAGACTTCCGGACCCGAGCAGTTCGCGGAAAAACCCAACGATGATCAGGATTACCCCATACCCCAGTGCATTTCCGATCCCGTCAAGGAAGGATTTCCAGGGGCCGTTCCCCAGGGCGAAGGCCTCAAAACGCCCCATGATGATACAGTTTGTGATGATAAGGCCCACAAAAACAGCCAGCGTTTTGCTCAGTTCATAGGCAAAGGCCTTGAGGACCTGGTCCACGATGATCACCAGGGTGGCGATGACCACGAGCTGTACGATGATCCGGATTTTGGAAGGGATGATATTCCGCATAAGCGAAATCACCACATTCCCAACCCCGAGCACGAAAATTACCGAAAGGGCCATCACCACGGATGCCTTGAGTTCTGCGGTAATCGCCAGGGCCGAACAAATCCCCAGTACCTGTATGGTTATCGGGTTGTTGTCCGCGAGCGGATCTAAAATCAGGTTTGCGTCTTTCCTGGAAAGCAGTCCCATATCAGTTGTTTCTTATTGATTCTAAATAATCCTTGTACAAATTCAGGCTCTCGGAGATCATGGCACTGACGCCGTTTCCGGTAATCGTCGCTCCGGCCAGGGCATCCACCGCGTTGTCATCCTTGTCGTTGTTGGTAGGGTCGTTGTTGCCCTTAACGACTTTTACCCCCACCAGGCGGCCGTTATCCATAATGGATTCGCCCTTGAAGTCATCCATGAAAAAACGCTCCTTGATGTTGGCGCCAAGTCCCGGGGTCTCCGCCTTGTGGTCAAAATAGACTCCCTGAACCACCATGTCGGTATCCAGGGCGATAAAACCCCAGATGGCATCCCAAAGCCCTTTGCCGTACATGGGAAGTATGTAAAAGTCTTCCCCGTCCTTTTCACCGATAAATACCGGAAGTTTGGGGTTTTGGCCATTCTTAAGGGCGGCAAGCTGCTTCTTCATGTCGATCAGGTATGCCTGGTCGTTTTGGGTGATCTGGTCCCCGTCGATTACCAGCTGTTCCTTGATATACTCGGTAAAGACCTGTTCCACCCTGTCCTTGGGGATAAAATCCACAGAACCATCCCCTTCGTTCTGGTTGACACCCATGGCATAGAGGATGTTTTGCTGTTTTTCGAAGCGCTCGTTCTCCTTGATCAGGGGCTTCAGTCCGGACGCGAGGTAGGCCAGGATAGCACCCACCACTGCCACCATGACGGCGGCAAATAATACCGTGTAGACGTTTTTATCCGTATTGATTGCCATAGTTAAACGGTTTCAGCTTTAAGTTCCTCGGCTTTGTCATCCGTGGTCTGCGGATAGATCGTTGCCGTTTTGAATCGTTGGAGTCGTTTGCGCACATTGGCACGGATCACGTAGTGGTCGATGGTAGGGGCAAAAACGTTCATCAGCAGAATAGCTAGGAACACCCCTTCCGGGTAGGCCGGGTTGAAAACCCGGATCATCACCGAGAGGAACCCGATCAGGAATCCGTAGATCCACTTTCCCTTGTTTGTCTGGGAACCCGTAACTGGATCTGTCGCCATATAGACGATTCCGAAGGCAAGCCCCCCGACAATGAGGTGCTTCCAGAATTCAAAGCTCATCAGCCCGTAGAAGCGGCTTCCCTCGCCGATCCATCCAAGGTCCACAATCCCGTTGAATATAAGCCCCATAGCCAGGGAACCGGCTACCGCGCTTACCATAATCCGCCAGCTGGCGATTTTACTGAACATGAGAAACAGACCGCCCAACAGGATCAGAAAGGCAGAAGTCTCGCCGACCGATCCAGGGATAAACCCAAAAAACATGTCGGCTGTATTGTAATCGTAAGGGCTGTTCTGAGCCAGAGACCCGAGAATGGTCTCTCCGGAAATCGCATCGGGCGTCCCGGCCCGCTCCACGGCTCCGTGCACCCATACCTTATCCCCGCTCATCCAGGTCGGATAGGCAAAAAAGAGGAAGGCCCGTATGGTAAGTGCCGGATTGAGGATATTCATTCCTGTGCCTCCAAAGACCTCCTTGCCAATCACCACTCCAAAAACCACGGCAACTGCCAGCATCCACAGGGGTGTATCCACGGGAACGATCAGGGGAACGAGCATCCCGGTAACCAGGTATCCTTCTTCCACTTCATGTCCCTTGATAACGGCAAAGATGAATTCCACCCCAAGGCCAATGGCATAAGAGATGATTACCAGGGGCATCACCAGTTTGAAGCCCAGCCAGAAATTCTCCCAGGTGAGGAAATTACCCCACAAATCCAGTACCCTTGGACTCCCGCTGGCTGCATCGATGGCAGCAAAATGCTGGTACCCGGTATTGAAAAAGGAAAAAAGCAGTACCGGCACCAGGGCCAGGATAACCATATTCATGGTCCGTTTCAGGTCGTCTGCCCCCCGTACGTGACCGCCGCTATGGGTGGTTTCGTCCGGAGTGAACAGAAAGGTATGGAAGGCACTGAAAGCAGGGGCCATTTTCTTGCCCCTCAGCCTGTGCTTTATGATATGTAACCGTTTTTTTAAGGTAAGCTTCTTGTCACTCATTTCTTATCCTATTTCTTTATGTAGTAAATCCAATCCTTCTCTGATGATCTGCTGGTGAGGTTGTTTGGAGATACAGACAAATTCAGTCAGTGAGAAATCCTCGGGTATTACCTCGTATAGCCCGAGTTGTTCCATTTCGTCGATATCCTTGTACATGCAGGCTTTGAGCAACTGCATAGGGTATATATCCAGCGGGAAGACCTCTTCATAGAGTCCCGTAACCACAAAGGCGCGGTGCTCTCCATTGGTATTGGTATCCAGGTCGTATTTCTTTCCAGAGTTCAACCAGGAAAAGGTCAGGGACCTGGTAGGGGAAATCTTGTCGAATACCGGTTTGGTCCAGCCGAAAAGTTCGTAATCATCTCCTTCTGGGATTACCGATACTGTATTGTTGTAGAATCCGAGGTGCCCTTCAGGTCTGGATTTGCGCCCTGTGAGCACATCCCCGTTGATCACCCGGAAATTTTTCTGGTTCACTCCGCTGGCATACAGAAAGGTCGAGATTTCTGCTCCGATGCGGGTGGTATAATATTTCGGATTCTTAACGCAGGAGCCGGCCAGGGCCACAACCCGCTCGGGGTTGAACTTCCCGGTAAGCAGGGTCTCCCCAATGATTACAAGGTCCTGTGGGCTGACGGTCCAGACGCGCTCCCCTTTGTTGATGGGATCAATTCTGTTGATCTGGGTACCTACCAGCCCCGCCGGATGCGGGCCGCTTACCTGGTGCAGATTAACGCCCTTTAAACCGGAAAAAGGAGAAGCCTCTCCTTTACCAATCCCCACATGCACCTTGCCAGGGGTCAGCCTGGAAAGGGCATCAAGGGCAGCCTGTAATTCGGCTTCTTTTCCTTTAAGGGTATAGTTGATGTCTGCCGCCAATGGGGCAGTTACATAGGCTGAAATAAAAATGGCTTTCGGAACATCCTCGGGATGGGCAATCAGGTCATAGGGACGCTGTTTTATAAACGGCCAGCAACCGGATTCCAGCAGGAAGGCCTTAATGTCGCCGGCGTCCGCTTTTCCAGGGTCCAGAGGGGTGTGCTGTAGTGTTTTCTGTTCCTTGTCTGCCAGGATCTTCACGTTCAGGATACGGCGGCGGGCCCCCCGCTCTATTTCAACCAGCTCCCCACTAACAGGGGCCACGAATTTCATGGCCTCGTAGTTCTTATTGAAGAAAATCGCTTCCCCGGCCTGCACCTCTGCCCCTTCCTTGACCAGCATCTTGGGGGTAAGCCCGTAGAAGTCTTCTAAATTTATGTTGTAAACATTACTGGAAACGGCTTTGGAGGTGGTGGGTTCTGCGGCTCCGACAAGGTTGATATTCAAGCCTTTCTTGATCCGGATGTCAGTGGACATAGTATCTTAGACCTTAGGTTAAAAATTTGGCCCAAAAATAGCACTTAAAAGAAAGTTTTCATAATTATTACCCCTTTTTTTGGCGGTATATCGAATGGAATTCCAGGGGGTTGCTTTTTGTTTACCTTTGTCCCTCAACAGGGCTCCTGATGCGTCTAAAGCTTAAACAAATACCATTTTTTTTGTGGGGTCTGACGGCCCTGGCTCAGGTACAATTCGAAGTGCCTGCCCCGGAACACATCAAGTCTGTGGAATTCAAGGGGCCCACGGAGGACCAGTTTCCGATCATTCAGCTTGGGGAGCGCATTAGCCTGGAATTCGATGACCTCTCTGCCAGCGAACAGGACTATTACTACCGCATCGTTCATTGCGATTATAACTGGGAACCCTCACAGTTACTGAAATCCCAGTATCTCAAGGGGGCGGACAACCAGCGGATCATCACCTATGAAAACAGCTATTCCACCTTACAGCCGTATTCGAATTACCGCCTGACCCTTCCCAACAACCAGGTTGGCTTCAGGGTAAGCGGCAACTATGTGCTGGAGATCTACAATGCCGCCAATCAGCTGCAATTTTCACGGAGGTTCGTGATCTTTCAGGACCTGGTCCAGGTAGCTGCCACGGTTCGCAGATCCCGGGATTTTAAGTTTATAGAGGAAAAGCAATCCGTGCAGTTCAGTATACTGCCTTCGGGAATCCAACTGATCAACCCGAAGCAGGAGGTAAAAGTTGCCATCCTTCAGAATTATCACTGGCCCACTGCCCTTTACGACGTCCGGCCGCAATATACTATAGGATCAGAGCTGGTTTACCGGTACGACCAGGAAACCGCATTTTGGGGTGGAAACGAATACCTCAACTTCGACACCAGTGACCTCAGGGTCCCTACCGTGGCAATCTCCAGCATTGACTTCAGGGATCTGTATCACCATTACCTGTTTACCAACCGATGGCGCGATTCAGACACCTATACCTATTTTCCGGATATAAACGGGGATTTTGTAATACGGACGCTTCAGGGACGGGAAAACTCCCGGGAAGCCGAGTATTCCTGGGTGCACTTCAGCCTTCCGTACACCGACCGGCTCGGACTCGACGAGGTCTATATTTTTGGGAAATTCAACAACTACGCCCTGGAGGACCAGAACCGCATGGAATTCAACCGGGAAAACGGCAATATGGAGGCTGCCCTTTTGCTCAAGCAGGGGTTTTACAATTTCAAATACGTCATCCGCCGGGAAGATGGGACCGTGGAACTCAATACGGTGTGCGGGAATTTTCATTTTACGGAAAACACCTACACGATTCTGGTGTATTACCGGAATTTTGGAGATATTTACGACAGTGTTATCGGGATTGGCACTGCCAATTCAAGCACCATCAGCAATTAATATCTCCCTTTAGGAT
>CBDUBB010000054.1:0-9997 GCA_965365265.1 uncultured Flavobacteriaceae bacterium | reverse complement strand
TCGGGGCAAGACATTCGATACACGCAGAGCAAGGACGCCACCGTGCTGAATGCGATCGTTTTGGGACCGCGTTCAGGCGATGTGACGCTCTCGTCGGTGCAGGTTAGCGATGCCACTCCTGCGGAGTATTTCCCGGGTCCCCTGGCAGACGCAGTCCCACCAGAGTCCGGGGTCTTGTTCAGCCCAGCCTGCACGCGGGGCCTGGATTTCCATCTCCTCTGACGGTGTTTTTACCAGGGCCACAACCTCACCGGAATCCGCGGCAACCAAAGCGGTTTTCAGGGAAGAACTCCCAAGGTCGTAGCCGATGAAATACGTGCTCATTACTGGAGTGGGGCGCTGGGCCGGTTTTCTGAAAGATAACAAAAACCCCTTACTTTAGTTATGGGCATAAAGTCATTGTGGTTTTGTAATTTGTGGTAGTTCAGGCGCTAATTAGGTAAAAAGGTATTTGTTTCTTGAGACTTTTCAGCAAAATAAGGCATAGGTTACTGGATGGAGGATCCGGGAGGTATTTCAAATACGCCATTGGCGAGGTATTCCTTATCGTACTGGGAATCGTTATTGCCCTGCAGATTGACAACTGGAATGAAAACCGGAAAGAAAGGGAAAAGGAGCAGGTCCTGTTGAACCAGCTCGATCAGGAATTTGTCAGTGGCTTATACCAGTTACAGGACAAGATTGCCTTACGGGCAAAGATAATTTTATCCGCCAGGTGGCTGATGGAAAGGATAGATAAAGGAACCCCACCTGAGAATATAGACCTGGATTCTCTCACCTTTCACTTACAGAGAACCCTTTTCAGCCCTACCTTCAATGCGAACTCAGAGGGGTTTTTCCTTAGCAGGGACCTTAGCCTGATCCGCAATGACTCCCTGAAAATGCTGCTTGCGGACTGGCCCAATAAGCTGGAACAGTTATCCGAAGATGAAGCTATCTGGACATCCTTCAGAAGTACCGAGTACCAGCCCTTCCTGATGGAGAACTTTCCGGCAAGGAATCTCTTTAATACCTCTATTCTGGATAGGGAATCATTGCGCAGGGTTCACCTGGACAGCTTGCGGGAATCTGCGGTACCCCTTGGCAATTCCAGGCAACCCATACAAGTAGGCAGCCTCATGGGCAACAGCGATTTTGAAGATTATCTGGCATTTACCATTTTTATCAATAACCTGATATCCGTCCAGTCGAAATCGATCGAAGATCTGATAGAGCGAATCCTGGAACAAATATAAATTTGACCGGACAACCCTGAACACATGCTGTAGGGGACACCAAGTCTCCCATAGGCTTTCCGGATTTTAAGGAAGGCTTTTGATGAACTAATCCAACGTTGATTCCTCTTTTATGGGTAGGTATACTTCCGCTTTCCACTGCAGCGGAATTCCCCCCATATTTGGGTTGTTGTAGAAAACCTCCACTGGAGTGGGGTCCACTTCAATGCCGTTTTTCTCGGCATAGTTCATAAGGGCATACCAGGCCCGGTCCGAAGTGATGTAATTCCCGTTATAGGTCGCCTTGAGGGCTCTTTTTGGAAAGATTCGCTTGTACTGGACTTTCGGATGCTGTGGCAGGCGGTCCGAGCGGATGATGGGAAAACAGAAGTTGAAATCAACACTATCGCGTTCCCGGTCCCACGCATTGACGACGATCATAGGAGGGCCGTTCATGGTTACTTCATTTGCAATCAGCACATCACTCAGGAGCATATAGTTATCCATCATCCCGCCGGCTTTGCCGTGTTGGGAGGTTTTAAGGCTGACATAGGCGTAAAACGTACTCGGGAGTTCGGCTTCCCCGTCGATATGTACCTTGAACAGGTCGATGTGGGCCTTCAAATCTTCTGCAAAATCGGTCACGTAGGAAACCCCCAGCTTTTCTATCTCGGCCTCTGTGAAAGGAACCAGAAGTTTGTTCTTGAGGCTGTGGTCGCGGTCTTTGATTCGAACGGTTACCCTGGAGGTGCTGTCCGTCAGGGGTTCGATGTCCCATGAATAACGGTGCACCGAATCCCCCACCTGTACCAGTTGTTCCAGGTGGCGCAGGTCTTCCTGAATAACCTCTGTGCCCTCCACACCCACTTTCTTGTGCCATAACTTGATGGATTGGTTTACGGTGCCCGGAAAGGAGTCCGCTTCAAACCGGACGATGTAATCATAGGGGTAGATGAATAAGTACCCCACCAGGAGGATTAACAGGCCGATCAGGATTCCAAAAATGGTTTTCTTCATGCATTCATGCTTTTAGGTTGCCAAATGGATCATTCAAAGAATCGGATGGTTGTTTGATTTTATGGGTTTGGGGGGGTCATCTCCAGGCGTCCCACCACGAAATGCCCGAGGTCCCTGCCTTGTTTGACACCGACTTCCACGGCTTTCCGGTAATGGATACCCCCGTACATCCGGCTAATGGCTGCCTCATCTGCGGCCTCCCTGAAAGAGGAGAAGCTGCGGACGGGCAAACCGTATTTCAATTCGGTGTCGTCATCAAAGGAGAAGTCATTCCCGAAGATATCGGTAAGGGCCACCGCAGCAGCTCCGGAAACAACGCTGTGTCCGCTTGTGTATTCGGGGAAGGGCGGCGTCTGTAACACCGGCTTCCAGCTGTCGTCTATGTATTCGTTGATCAGTGTTTCGGGACGGATCAGGTTGCTGCGGTATTTTTCGTCCCAGCAACTGATGAAAGCGTCCGCTATGGCGATAGAGGTCTTGGTGTAGGCGAAGACGGTATCGTCAAAATCGCTGTTTGTCTTACGGCACGCAATCTTGGTAATGCCAATCCAGTGTGCGCCCGGGCTGATTTTCTTGGTGGCGAACATAAGGTGGCCCCGGGTCACGGAGACATAAGGGTTGCAATCCCAGAACTGGGCGATGGCCACTTCTTCGGATTCATCTCCCCTGGCGGTAATTTCATTGCTGATTTCATATACTTCCCTTACTTCCTTGTAGAAGTCAGATCCTTCCTCCATGGAGAAAGGTGGAGGAGGGGTGGGTCTGAACTGGTTGGCCGAATCGATCACGAACGGACGGATTTTGTTCCAATGCGGCTCTATCCCTTCCATGTAGGATGGGGGGGTGGGCTGCCAGCGGGAGGGGTCCTCGGTATCCACGGTGAATTTGGACATGGTCCGGGTCTGGTTGTAATTGTCCCCGTCCATCCAGCCTGCAATAAACGCGGCCACCTCCAGGCCGTACTCCCTGGCGGATTCAAATTCGTCCGGGTTCTGTGCTTCCCAAACGGTATACAGGCTGTCCCGGAAGGCGGTTACCCTGTCCTCGGAAAAGATCAGCCTGCGCCCCAGGTCCATATGGGCGATCAGGGCCGCCAGCTGGTAATTTATTTGCTGCCCCTCGGCTGGGACCGGAATCCCTTCGAGCTCAGCTACCTGACCCTTGAGGGAACGGTATGCGTCGTTGTGCAACGCCATGATTTCATAGGCGGCAATATTCGGGTAGGCATAGACCCGGCTGGCGACCGGCGGGCTGAAAATATCATGGACCATGACTTCGGTAAGTTTGTCTACGGAAGCGTGAAGGTCCTCCGCAGTGACCTCAATAGGTTCTGATGTTCCCCTGCAGGAGACGAGCACAAGGGCGACGGCCATTAAAGAAGATAGTATTGCTTTCATTCTTTTTTGCTTTTGTTTGTTAACTGGTACACTTCAGCGGCGGCATTGTTGTACACCACCAGCAGGTAGGGTTGGTTGTCAAAAGAGACCACAGACAGGTGCCTGACGGATTTGTTCATCAGGTCCAGGCCGGTCCGGTTGCCCAAAATTATTTCTTTTTCACTTTTAATCAGGGCTCCGGGAAAGGAATCAAACCTGCCCTGATAGGGCTTAACCCCAAAGTAGTTTCCAGCGGCCAGCACCTCCCGGTTTCCATCCCCGTCAAAATCATAGGAGAGGAAATCCATTACCGGGGCCACCTGGAGGTTTTGGGGAAAGGCATAATAGCGGAAGCCAGTTTCTTCGTTTTTCAGATACCCGGTCCTCAGTTCGGTTACTTCCCGTAGCGCGGCTCCCTCCAGTTGGCCCGGTTCAAAGATTTTCTCTATCGGTTGTCCTGCGAAATCCCGGTACTGCGGATATTTCCTTCTGAGCATCACCATTTGGGAACCCAGTTCATCCAGTCCGACCAGGGGATAATAGGCTCCGTTCCTGGCAGTTGCCAAAACAGTTTCGGTACTTCCGTTGGAATCGAAGTCGGCAAAATACATCTTAAGGGGATACTCGGCAGAGGCTGTAAACTTGGAGTTGGCGCCCCAGTTGCCCAGCAGGTAATCCATATCCCCGTCCCTGTCGATATCAAAAGGAATGATCCGCTGCCAAAGCCCGGAAGGTCCGCGAGAATCCATTTGCCTGAATTCCCCCTTTTCATTCCTGAGGAATACAGGGGCCATCCATTCCCCAACCACGATGAGGTCTACACTGCCATCCTGGTCGAAATCGCTCCACAGCGCATCGGTCACCATCCCGAGTTCCCGCCCGGGGAAGGCTTCCACCACCTGAAATTCCCCATCGGTATTCTCCAGCAGGTAACTATCCGGGTAGGCCCCGAAGCTGCCCGTGGTCCCCTGGTTGCCCAGGAAGAGATCCAGGTCCCCGTCCCCGTCGTAATCAAAAGGCCTTAAAACGGAGGTGTTGGCAAAATTTTCGGGAAGGTTCCCCTTCTCAAACCCAGTTGGCAGGTTTTGATAGTAGGAATCCAGCAAAGGGTCTGCCTTGCCAAAGTAGTCCGCTCCTCCCGACCCAGTGACCACATCGTTCCGACCATCCCCGTCAAAGTCAGCTATTGCCGCGGCAACCTCCTCCTGAATGCTGTCCGCCTGCACCTCCTTCAGGTGGATTTTCTGAAAGCCGGAGTCCCGCTGGACAAAAATTTCCGACGGGATCCTTTTGGAGCCACCAAAGAAGAGATCTTCCTTCCCGTCCCCATCCAGATCGCCTTTGGCAAAGGCCGGACCCCTGTCGGCAAGGCTGTAAGGCAGGAGTTTTTCACGGTTGAAATCGGTGTATTTGTCTTCCCGATGTTTGAAATCAATACCGAGACCCACCTCCAGTTTTTTGAAGATGGCAGGTTGTTTTGGATTCAGGCTGGCATAATCAAAGGGACGGGTATGTTCGGGCCGTATTTTCATCAGGGTATCTGCAGGGACGTCCTGCAGTATTTGATAGGTGCCGTCAGGCCAGATGATTTTTAGGGAATCCACTGGGGTTTTTGCCCCTATCCCGAAATGGATCAGAGGTTCGGAGGATGCCTGGAACCCCCTTACGGGATATAGTTCCCGCATTTGAACCGCCCCGTTTTGATAAGCATATACTTTTGACCCGACCGCATAGGGGTTTTGGCCGGTGAATTCCAGCTGGAGGGTGAGGGAGTGACTGTCAGTCCCCTTGTTCACCAGGATACTGGCAGGGCTGTTCAGGTTGTTGATCACCAGGTCAAGGTCACCATCCCGGTCCAGGTCTGCCCAGGCAGTCGCACCTGAAAGCACCGTGTCTTTCCGGATCCAGTCGTCGGACCGGTCTTTGAACCTCAGGGCTTTCCCTCCCTGGAAGACGTAATTATGCACGTTCCCTGAAGGCATCATATCCAGGGCTTTCTGGTCCACCAGTTTGGTATTGCTGATTTTATTGCTGATCTGCTCATTGGATACAAACTTGACAAAATCCAGATCGTTGGGTCTTTTCGGGATGCCGTTGGAAACAAAGAGATCCTGATACCCGTCCTGGTCGAAATCGGCAAAAAGGGCACTCCAGCTCCAGTCCGTGGCAGCTACCCCGCTCATGAGGGCGGTTTCCATAAAGTGTCCGTCCGGCTGGTTTACGTAAAGCATATTCCGGGTAAACTGGTAATAGTATCCGTATTCCCCTATGCGCATCCGTTGGGTCTGTATGTCATCATCCCCTTCGGATGATTTCAGCGGGATCTCCTCTTCGGGCAACATGTCCAGAGAAATCAGGTCGGGCCGGCCATCGTTGTTTATATCGGCCGCATCACTGCCCATGGAGAACCTGCTGGTATGCCCGAAATAGGCCCGCAGGCTTTCACTGAAGGTCCCGTCCCCGTTGTTCAGGTAGAAGTAGTCGTCCTCATGGAAATCATTGCCTACATAAATATCCGGGTATCCATCCAGGTTGAAGTCGGAAACGGCAACCCCAAGGCCATAGCCGTTTATTCCCCCGTAAATCCCGGCTTCTTCACTCACATCCGTAAAGCGGCCCCCATCGTTCCTCAGGAGCTTGTCCCCGGTATCGTAGTTCCGGTCGTACCGCAGGGAGGCTTTGCCATAAGAATCCTGGGTGTGTACGGCATGGTTGAGAAGGTACAGGTCCAGGTCCCCGTCCAGGTCATAGTCAAGGAAGGCGGCATTGGAACTGAAGGTGTCGAAATCAAGGCCATACTGGGCGGCCTTTTCGGAAAAGGTCCCGTCCCCATTGTTTATAAAGAGTTCGTTGTGGCCAGAAAAGCCATTGATGCCGGCCACTGCACATACATAGATATCCAGCAGACCGTCTGCATTCACATCCCCCATGACTGCGCCGGTATTCCAGCTGCTGTTGCCTTCAATACCGGCCTCAGCGGAGATGTCCTCGAATTTCATGCCCCCCAGGTTTCGGAAAAGCTTGTTTTTTACCTGGTTGCCGGAGAAGAAAATATCCGGGAGACCGTCCTTGTCGATATCTCCCACGGCTACCCCGCCCCCGTTGTAAAAATAGAGGTAGTCCAGGATGTTCAGGGCGTCCGTCTCCTCGATGGTATTGGTAAATCGAACCCCGGTCCGGTCCGGGTCGGGTTGATCGAAGAGGTCTCCCCCCTGCCGGCAGGCAGCGGTTAAGACCAATAGGGCTCCTCCGATGATTGCTGCTTTATTCATTGACTTCAAATAACCTGGGTTTTCCTTCATTGACCGCGGCTATCAAATAGGTCTTTCCGTTTTTGTCCTTTAGGGGCTGCAGGTGTTTGACCTCCCCGCGAACAAAGAAACCGCTTCGGTTGTAGTCCTGCCACTCAAAATTCCAGTTGCCATCCCCGAGCAGCACATTGCCATATCCGGCATCCAGTCGGGAGAACTGCGGTTTGAATTCATAATTGTTTCCAGCCATGACCAGGTCCAGATGGCCGTCCTGGTTAACATCCATACAGGCAATCCCGCAAATACAGGAAAGCTGAACGCGCTCGGGCAGTTTGCGGATACTGAATTTCCCGTTCCCCTCGTTAATAGCCACTACGGATTCGGAGAGGGTCGCCTGCTTGACGATGGATTTGGCAACCACCTCCTGGGGGATTAACTGTTGTATGGTTCTGCTGGCGTAGACCGAGGCTTTCAGGTTTTCCTTCTTCAGGGACACGAGTTGGCCTGTCAGTTCTTTCTTCATATGGATGGGATAGTCCCCCCCATTTTCGTTAAGCGTTACGATTTGTTCCAGGGTCCCGTTGTTGTCGAAATCGTTCACCCACATTTTCATAGGTTGTCCCGGGGTGGGTTTGTAATGCAGGTTGGAACCCTGATTCCCGAGGATTAGGTCCTGGTCCCCGTCCTTATCAAGGTCGGCTACCGTCACGGTGTTCCACCAGCCGTGCAGGCTGTCGAGGGAGGTATTCAGTTTGCTGAGCCTCCTGCCGTTGTTCCTGTAGACCTTGGGGCTGCCCCAGTCCGTTGCGACAATGAGGTCTTTCTTTCCATCCCCGTCCAAATCGGCCCAGGAAGATGCGGTAATCATCCCGGCATCCTTCAGATCATTGCCCATTCTGTCTGTGGCATTGCGAAATTCTCCCTTACCGGTATTTTCCAAAAGCAGGTGATCCGGGTTTACTCCATAGATCCCTACTACAGAACGGGAGCCGATGAACACATCGATATCCCCGTCCCCGTCAAAATCCTCCGGACTCACCGAGGCCATATTTTTAAAGGAGGAGGGTATCTCCTGTTCCGATTTGGTGAAATTGCCAGCACCATCGTTGAGGTACAGCCTGGGCCGATAGGTCCGGTTTTTACCAACCTGGTTGCCTCCCGTGGCAATCATGAGGTCCAGATCGGTATCCCCGTCAGCATCGAAAAAGGCAGCCGCTGTATCCTCAAATTCTGCATCCCCCTCAAAGGCGGACACCCGTTTCTCCTTTATACGGCCCCCTCCCTGGTGGAGGTAAAGCACACCCGCCTGCCCGGAGGCGCCTCCTAGGTAAAAGTCTTCATTGCCATCCCCGTCAACATCGCCCACAGCCAAAGCCGGGCCTTCCTGGGAGAGCTTTCCGTAAATCAACCCTTCGTGGTCAAAATCGTTGTAACGGTCCTCCTTGTGTTGCCTTGCATTTTTGATGGGGGTTTCCACAAAAAATGCCCTGGTTTTTCCCGGGGAGGGCATACGGTAGGTTTCCGTGGCCTTTGCATGCGAAAACAGGAGCTCCTGGTTGGGGGTCACTTTTTCCAGGAGTTGGGTCCTGTCATCCGGCCAGATCACTCGGATGGAATCCACAAGTCCTGCCTCACCAAGGCCAAGGGTCATGGTGTAGTCTACTGATGACTGGAACCCCCGGGAAGGCACCAGTTCCTGAACGAGTACCTCAGAACCGAAATAGACCCGGGCAGTGGCACCTATGGCGAATGGGTTCTTTTCAGTCCCCCTGAATTTCAACCGCAGATAGTTGTGTTCCTTTTGGCGGTCCGTGTTGTTCCGGTACACAAAGGCCTCCATATTTACATTATTGATCACAAGGTCCAGGTCCCCGTCATTGTCGAGGTCCCCATAAGCGGCCCCGTTTGAACGGGTGGGGATCTCAAAGCCCCAGTATGAATTTGCCTTGTCGAAGGTCAGGTCCCCTTTGTTGCGGTAAGCAAAATTAGGCTGTGGTTTGATGGGCATCTTCTGAATGATGGAATCTATGGACTCCTTTTTGCCCGTCAGGGCCATTTTCTGGATGATTTCATCTGCAAAAAAATCGACGAAATCTAGGTCGGTAAGGTCGTGGTTGATCCCATTGGTGATAAAAATATCCCGGAGTCCGTCGTTATCCATATCGAACATCAGCCCCGCCCAACTCCAGTCTGTGGCATGGACCCCACTGTAATACGCAATTTCTGAGAAGGTTCCGTTCCCGTTATTCAATTGGAGGGTGTTCTGTATGTATTGCTGGAAGAAATCCTTGTCGCGCTTCAGGTCGTAGACCTTGTAGCCTTCGAATTCCATCACGGATTTCACGCGTTGCTCAGGTTCAGGGAGCATATCAGTGATGAAGATATCCTGATGGCCGTCGTTGTTGATGTCCCCAATATCGATTCCCATGGCGGAAAGGCTCAGGTGGCCGGTCCAGTCCTTGATCTGCTCGGAAAAAGTCCCGTCCTGATTGTTGATGTAGAGGTAATCCCGTTCGTAGAAATCGTTGGAGATGTATAGGTCCGGATACAGGTCCTGATTGAAATCGGTGACCATTACCCCGAGGCCAAACCCTATAAGGCTTCCGTAGATCCCGGCTTCCTCGCTCACATCCACGAAGGTGCCCCCATCATTGCGGAGCAGCATATCTCCCACGCCCCTGAAAATATGCGGTACTCCTTCCCAGTCCTGAGCACGGACTTCCCGCTGTTCTGCATACCCCAGGCTGCTTACCGGAATATTGCTGTTGTTGAGGATATAGGCATCCAGGTCCCCGTCCTTATCGTAGTCAAAGAAGGTCGCATGGGTGGTAAACCCGGTCTCCGCCAGGTTGAATTCACTGGCGCGTTCCGTAAAGGTCAGATCCCCGTTGTTGATGTACAGGTCATTGTCGTGGTTGTTGCCTTCCATGTTGCCGGCATTGCTCACATAGATATCCAGCAGTCCGTCCGCATTGATATCTGCCATGACCACCCCAGTGGACCAGGGCTTGTTCCCGGTCACCCCTGCTTTTTCGGATATGTCTTCAAAGCGGAAGTTCCCCTTGTTCAGGTACAGGCGGTTGGCGACCATGTTGCCTGTGAGGAAGATATCCACCAGACCGTCATTGTTTATGTCCCC
>CBDUBB010000053.1:0-10088 GCA_965365265.1 uncultured Flavobacteriaceae bacterium | reverse complement strand
TTTGCGGTAAAGTCCTTTATCCAGGAAACCATAGATAAAGGGAGAGTGCACCCCATGCCGGTTGCGCGCCTTCCGCCAAAAGTTCAATTTTTTAAGAATTCGGACTCCTGCCATCGGATGGATTGACTTTAGGCTTCTTCGATGGCGGAAAGCTCAAACCATCGTTCTGTTTTTTCCTCCAGGACCCGCATCACCTCGGACATTTCCCTGGAAAGCTCATTGAGCTCTTCCCCGGGTAATTCCGGATTCGTAAACAGGGTCTCCAGCTCTCGTTTTCGCCCCTCTAGTTGCGCGATATCCCTTTCCAGGGACTGGAGTTCCCGTTGCTGGGAATAGGACAGTTTGCCCTTTCTACCTTTGGGAGCCTCCCGGGCCTCCCTGCTTTCCTGTTCAGGACTATTCCCGGTATCCTGCGGTTCACCTTCCTGCCGGAAAACCCTGAAATCGGAATAATTCCCGGGAAAGTCAGCCACGTTACCCTTTCCGTCAAAGACGAAGAGGTGGTCGGTGATCTTGTCCATAAAATACCGGTCATGGGAAACGATCAGCAGTGTTCCGGGGTAGTCGAGCAGGAAATTCTCCAACACATTCAGGGTGATGATGTCCAGGTCGTTGGTAGGTTCATCCAGGATCAGGAAATTTGGGTTCTGAATAAGGACAGTACACAGGAAGAGTCGTTTCTTCTCCCCCCCACTGAGCTTTTCAATGAAATCGTACTGTTGTTTGCGGTCGAAGAGAAAGCGCTCCAGAAGTTGCTGGGCGCTTAGCTGCCTCCCTTTCTTAAGGGGGATGTAGTCTCCGAATTCCCGGATGAGATCGATGACCCGCTTTCCGGGATCCACCGTCAGGCCTTTCTGGGTATAGTACCCTATTTTAAGGGTTTCTCCGTGCACTACCTTGCCTGTGTCCGGAGGGAGGTGGCCGCAGACCACCTCCAGAAAGGTGGATTTGCCACTCCCGTTCTTCCCTACCAGACCGATTCGTTCGCCCCTCTTGAAATGGTAGGTAAAATCGGTGAACAATTCCCGGTCCCCATAACTCTTGGAGACATTGTGCAGCTCCACCACCTTGGTTCCCAGCCGTTCCATATTGATTTCCAGCTCCACTTCATGTGCCTTCCGCCGCTGAAGGGCTTTGTCCTTAAGGGTATGAAAATCCTCGATACGGGCCTTGGACTTGGAGGTTCTCGCCTTGGGCTGCCGCCGCATCCACTCCAGCTCTTTTTTGTAGAGGGCCCGGGTTTTTTGGGCAGTTACTTCCATCAGTGTCTCCCGGGCTTCCTTTTCACGCAGGTAGTCGGAATAATTGCCCTTATAGGCATGGAGCATCCCCTCTTCCATTTCCAGGATCTGGTTGCAGACCCGGTCGAGGAAATACCGGTCGTGGGTGACCATGAAAAGGGTTCCCGTATGTTGTTTGAAGTAGGCTTCCAGCCACTCGATCATTTCGAGGTCCAGGTGGTTGGTCGGCTCGTCCAGGATAAGCAGGTCCGGGGTTTCGATCAGCACATGGGCCAGGGCCAGCCTTCGCTTCTGTCCTCCCGACAGTTCTCCAACCCGCGCCCTGTGATCGTGCAGGTCCAGTTTTGACAGGATTTGCCTGAAGCGCGTCTCCAGATCCCATGCATTGGCCCGTTCCATGGCCTCGAAAGCTTTCTGGTAAGCCTTTTCGTCTTCCGGCCGCTCCAGGGCAGCTTCGTACCTGGCGATGATTTTGACCACTTCGTTATCCGAGGCAAACAGGGTTTGTGAAACCGTCAGGTGGGGATCCAGCCCTGGTTCCTGTTCTAAATACCCGATTTTGAGACCCTTTCGAAAGGTCACCTGGCCCTCGTCCGGCGGTTGTTTTCCGGCCAGGATATCCAGAAGTGTGCTTTTCCCCGTCCCGTTGCGCGCAACCAGGGCGATCTTCTGACCCTGATTGATACCAAAGGACAGGTTAGAGAACAGGACGCGTTCCCCATAGGCTTTTGAAAGGTTTTCAGCACTGAGCAGGTTCACGGGACGGGTTTAAAGAAAGAGAGGAGATAGGAGTAGCGGATGGTGAGGGCTGCGAGGACCGGGATCAGGACCGGCGAGAACACTTGCAAACCGGCAATCCACAACAGGAGCATTCCTCCGATTAATACCAGCAGCCCTGACAGATACCAGCGAAGCGAACCTGTTTTTGGGGCAGAAAAAAGTAACCAGAAGGCAGGTACCAGATTCAGGGGCATGGCCCACAACAGGTTTGCATTCCAAACGGTGGCATCGTGGTCAGTCAGGAACCAGAGAAAGGCGATGACCAGTCCACTGACTCCCGTCAGGAAAAAAAGGATAAAGTCCAGTACCTTGCTGCGGGCCCCGTTGCGAAAGTCGATCCAGGTAATGACCAGGGTGATGCCCAATAGCATCAGCCCCCAGAAAAGGGGCGTGGCGGTAAAATAAAAAAGGGGGACCAGAGGATCGAGATCCAGGATCACCCGCTCCCGACTCACCAGGGGGGTTCCTTCCAGGATGGCGTTCCCGATCTGGGATTCTACGTATTCAGGCAGAAAGGCGTATTCCGGTCCGGTTGCCTCACGGTCGATCACAGACCCAAGGGCCAGATCGATCCCAAAACTGGACCAACTGTTCCTGCGCAGGTTTTTCTGGATCAGCTCGCGAAAGGTATGGGGATCCTGCAGGTGGTCATACCTGAAAGCCAACCCTTCACCCAACACTTTTTCCAATACTTCCGGAATCTTTGTGGCGCAATTCTCAAAAAGGAAATCGTACTGGTAAAAGCGGTTTTGAGGCTGGTTGTTCTTTTCAAGGAAGGCCAGCAGGGACCGGGATTCCACGGGGGAAAGATCCAGGAGCTGCTCGTGCACCCATCGGTGCTCAAGTTGGTAGGTGTAGAGAAAGTTGTCGAAGGTTTGCCTGCTCAGGGCATAGGGAAGCTTTCCACGTGCGAATTTCATATAGAAATTAGGTGTGTGGAAGTCAAAGGTCCCGTAATTGTAAACCCAGTCGATCCCAAGCTCGGGGTCCCTGAGCCGGAAGGCACTGTGGCCAAAAGTGGCGTAAAGGTCCGTGCCCGGTCCGCAGGTTAGCACGCTGAACTGGGCCCTCGGGCTGAGGTCAGGAACCTGGGACTGAAGGTTAGGTGCAGTGAGAAGCACTGCCAGCCAGACAAGATAGGGATGCCATTTCATTTAGGTGGATTACCTTGGGTTGGGTCCTGGCAAAGTTCTGAATAATTTGAGAATGTGCAACCACTTTGCCACAGAGCTATCCCTCGGGGCAGCGCTATTGGTGGATTTATCTTATTTTTACGAAAACCGACCCCTGCCGATGAAATTCCTTCCAAACCTCGTTACCCTTCTGAATGTGCTCTTCGGGTCTGTGGCCGCCGTCTTTGCCGTACTCAACAGGCTTGAATGGGCAGCCCTCTTTTTTGCCCTTGGGGTGCTCTGTGATTTTCTGGATGGCCTGCTGGCACGAAAGTTAGGGGTTCAGTCCGAATTGGGGATCCAGCTTGATTCCCTGGCTGATATGATCACCAGTGGTCTGGTTCCCGGCCTGGTGATGTGCCAGCTCCTGGGGATGTCCGTGAGTGCAGGATGGAATACGGAGAGCTTCTTTGCCGAGGCCCTGCAGCGGGATAGTTGGTGGTGGACCTGGTTTCCGTTTACGGGGTTGCTGATCACCCTTGCTTCGGGGCTGCGGCTGGCACGGTTCAATGTGGATGAAAATCAGGTGAGTTCCTTTACCGGGCTTCCCACCCCTGCCAATGCCTTGTTAATCCTTTCCCTGCCCCTTATTTTGTTCTACAACGGGAGCGAGTTTACCAATGCGATCATCCTGAATCCGTGGTTTTTGATCGTACTGACCCTGCTGAGTTCCTATCTGCTGAACTCCCCCCTCAGGCTGTTTGCGCTTAAATTTAATACCTACAGCTTCCGGGATAACGGCCTGAAATATATTTTTCTGCTGGTCAGTCTGGTGTTGCTGCTTACCCTTCAATTCCTGGCGGTTCCCCTGATCATCCTGGGGTACATTCTAACCTCTTTTTTTGAAAAGGAGGATACGGGCCTGACAGAGGAGTATTAAAAAAGGAGTTTCTTCTTCCGCAGTTCGAAGTTCTGCCCTAGGTAGACCTTGCGGACCATTTCATCCTCGGCCAGGTCTTCCGGGATACCGGATTTAAGGATGCCGCCTTCGAACATGAGGTAAGACCGTTCTGTGATGGCCAGGGTTTCCTGTACGTTGTGGTCCGTGATCAGGATGCCGATGTTTTTGTTCTTTAGCTGGGCCACAATCCGCTGAATGTCTTCCACCGCAACCGGGTCCACCCCGGCGAAGGGTTCGTCCAGAAGGATGAATTTGGGGTCCGTGGCCAGGGCCCGGGCGATTTCGGTCCTTCTTCGTTCGCCTCCAGATAGCAGGTCCCCCCGGTTTTTCCGAATGTGTTTGATACCGAATTCCTCCAGGAGGCTTTCCAGGCGCATGTGCTGCTCCTTCTTCGAAAGGTCGGTGAGTTGCAGGACGCTGAGGATGTTCTTTTCCACGCTCAGTTTCCGGAAGACAGAGGCTTCCTGGGCCAGGTAGCCGATGCCATACTGGGCACGCTTGTACATGGGGAACTGGGTGATTTCGATCTCATCCAGGAAGATCTTTCCCCCATTGGGTTTGATCAGGCCCACGATCATGTAAAAAGAGGTGGTCTTACCGGCTCCGTTAGGGCCCAGCAATCCCACGATTTCACCCTGGTTAACCTCCAGGGAAATCCCCTTGACCACTTTGCGGCCCCGGTAGGATTTCATGATATTTTGTGCCTTTAACTGCATGCTTGTCCAAAACTAAGGCTTTTGGGCCTGTGGCAAAAAGAATTGAGACTTTTTTAACCCTGCGCCTCCAGGGCTTCCCAGAATTCATAGGCCCTCCTCAGGTGGGGAATTACAATGGTGCCCCCTACCAGGGTGGCAATCCCCAGGGTCTCCAGTACCTCTGCCCTGGAAGCCCCGATCTGATGGAGGGTCTGCAGGTGATAGCGTATACAATCGTCGCAGCGGAGCACTGCAGAGGAAACAAGACCCAGCAGTTCCTTGGTTTTTACATCCAGGGCCCCCGGGAGGTAGGCATTCGTATCCAGGTTAAAGATACGTTTGATCAGCTTTTGATCCTCACCGAGGATCTTTTCGTTCATCCGTGAACGGTATGCGTTGAATTCGTCAACTGGATTCTCCATTCTTCTTTGCTTTTTTGGCTTCCCTTTTCAGGACAATGCTGGAAATGTAAATGCTCACCTGGTAGAGCAGCAGCACGGGCACGGCCACGATGATCTGACTGGCCACATCCGGCGGGGTGATCACCGCTGAGAGCGTGAGGACCACCACCAGGGCGATCTTCCGGTATTTTCTGAGTACTTCAGGGGTCACCAGCCCTACCTTGGTCAGGAAGAAAATAATGATCGGCAACTCGAACATGATCCCACAGGCGATCACAGAGGCCCGTACCGTGGAGATAAAGGAGGAGATGTCGATTTCGTTCAGCACTTCCTTGCTCACCTGGTAGGTTCCCAGGAAGTTGATGGAAAGGGGCGCCACCACGTAGTAGCCAAACAGGACCCCCATAAAAAACAGGAGGGAGGCCACCAGGATAAACCCGCGGGAATACTTTCGCTCGTTCTCGTACATTCCCGGGCTGATGAATTTCCACATCTCGTAAAGGACATAGGGAAAACCGACGATAAACCCCGCCCAGATGGAAGTCCAGATGTGGGCAGAGAACTGACCGGCCATGGTACGGTTCTGAATGGTAAAGGGCAATTCATCGGCGCAGAAGGCGGACTCCAGCCCGATGCGCGTGGCGATATCACAAAATAGGCGGTAGGTCGGAAAGCTCATCTTCTTGGGGCCAAAAATGATGGTGTCGAAGATGAAATCCTTCATTAGAAAGGCCACCACCCCGATGATTACGATGGCCATGGTGGAACGGATCAGGTGCCAGCGAAGCTCTTCCAAATGGTCCAGGAAGGACATTTCATTTGGGTTCTTATTCCCTTGTGCCATCAGAGTATACCTTCTTTCATAAGATTGTGGATATGGACCACGCCCCTGTACTGATCGCCATCCAGGGCCAGGAGCTGGGAGATGTCATTGTCCTGCATCTTCTTGAGTGCTTTGATGGCCAGTACGTCCACTCCGATGGTTTTGGGGTTGGAAGTCATAATGTCGCGCGCCTGCAATCCGCTGATGTTGTCGTATTTGTTGAGCATCCGGCGGATGTCCCCATCAGTGATCACCCCGACGATGCGCCCCTTGTCCAGTACGGCGGTAACCCCGAGCATTTTTTCGGAGATCTCCACGATGGCATCCTTGACAGGTGTATCCATCCGGACCTGTGGGACCTGGTTTTGGGCCACTATGTCATCCACTCGGAGGTACAGCCTTTTCCCGAGGGTGCCTCCGGGGTGATACCGCGCAAAATCCCGGTCGCTGAACCCCCGAAGGTTCAACAGGCAAATGGCCAGGGCATCGCCCATTACCAACTGTGCCGTAGTGCTGGTAGTGGGGGCGAGGTTATTCGGACAGGCCTCCTTTTCCACAAAGGTATTCAGCGTGAAATCCGCTTTTTCAGCCAGGTAGGATTCGGGGTTTCCGGTCATCCCGATCAGCAGGTTCGACCCCTGTTTTATGAGCGGTACGAGCATTTTGATTTCGGGCGTATTCCCGCTTTTGGAAATACAGATGACCACATCGTTTTTCTGTATGGTCCCCAGGTCTCCGTGAATGGCATCCGCAGCGTGCATAAAAATAGCCGGGGTACCTGTGGAATTTAGGGTTGCAACGATCTTGGAGGCGATGATCGCACTCTTTCCGATACCACTGATCACCACCCTGCCTTCCGACTTCAGGATGCATCGTACAGTTTCTGAGAAATCCTCGTTCAGAAGGTTCCCCAGGTTTTGGATCGCCACGGCTTCCGAGGCGATCGTGTTGCGTGCTATTTCCAATATAGCGTTACTGTCCTTCAAGGTTTTGCAAGAATTAACAACCGTGCTTGGGTTTCCTTAAAATAGCCTTAAAACTGTCTTTCTTTCTAAAAGAATATGCTATCTTTAAGAAAACAAAATTACACAAACTAATTCTAAGAATCCTAAACTACACTCTTTTCCCAACCGGGCCATACATTTTGCCGGTAACCCCTTAAACAGACCGGGGAAGTACTTCAGCCCCATACGCGGAGGTTGCATTAAATGACTTGAAGAATGATAATGAAGGATATTGACTTAAAAGCTTCTCTCAAAAAATATTTTGGTTTCTCTACTTTCAAGGGCCTGCAGGAAGATGTGATTAAGAACCTGCTCCAGCATAAGAATACCTTTGTAATCATGCCCACGGGAGGGGGGAAATCATTGTGCTATCAGTTGCCCGCTCTTATAGAGGACGGAACGGCCATAGTGGTCTCTCCCCTAATCGCCCTGATGAAGAATCAGGTGGATGCCATTCGCGGGGTTTCCGACAACCAGGGGACCGCACACGTGTTGAACAGTTCACTGACCAAAAACGAGGTCCGGAAAGTCAAGGAAGCCATTACCGAAGGCGTCACCAAATTGTTGTATGTGGCGCCTGAATCGCTGACCAAGCAGGAATATGTTGAATTTCTTCAGGGAATTAAACTCTCTTTTGTGGCGATTGATGAAGCCCATTGCATCTCTGAATGGGGGCACGATTTCCGCCCTGAATACCGAAATCTCCGGTCGATCATTGATCGGCTGGGAGAGGACATCCCGATTATTGCCCTTACTGCAACCGCCACCCCGAAGGTACAGGAAGACATCCTGAAAAACCTCGGCATTCCCGATGCCAGGGTCTTTAAAGCCTCCTTTAACCGTCCGAACCTGTTTTACGAGGTTCGCCCCAAGACCAAGGATGTGGATGCCGATATCATCCGGTTTGTAAAAAAGAATGCCGGCAAGTCTGGCATTATCTACTGTCTGAGCAGAAAGCGGGTGGAGGAGCTCGCCCAGGTACTTCAGGTCAATGGGGTATCGGCCGTCCCCTACCATGCGGGATTTGATGCCAAAACCCGCTCCAAATACCAGGACATGTTCCTTATGGAGGAGGTGGATGTGGTCGTGGCCACCATCGCATTTGGAATGGGCATCGATAAGCCGGACGTCAGGTATGTCATCCATCACGATATCCCAAAGAGTATCGAAAGCTATTATCAGGAAACCGGGCGTGCCGGGAGGGATGGAGGTGAAGGCCACTGCCTTGCCTTTTACTCCTACAAGGATGTGGAAAAACTCGAAAAATTCATGGCGGGCAAGCCGGTTGCCGAACAGGAAATCGGGAATGCGCTGCTTCAGGAAATCGTAGCCTACGCGGAGACGTCTATGTCGCGCCGTAAATTTATCCTGCATTATTTTGGGGAGGAATTCGATGAGGTCCACGGGGATGGGGCCAAGATGGACGATAATGCCCGAAACCCAAAACAAAAGGAAGAAGCCGGCCCCAATGTGGTTAAATTGCTGCAGGTGGTTCAGGGCACCAATGAAAAATTCAAGTCCAAGGAAATCGTACTGACCCTTTTGGGGAAAACCAACGCCCTGACTTCTTCCCACAAAACAGATGAAAAATCGTTTTACGGGATTGGAAAGGATAAGGACAAGCATTACTGGATGGCCCTGATCCGTCAGGTGCTGGTAGCGGGGTTGCTGCGCAAGGAAATCGAGCAATACGGAATCCTGCACCTTACTGACGCCGGGGAGGAATTCCTGGCCACCCCGGGGTCCTTTATGATGACCAAGGATCACATTTACCACGAGGATGCGGAAAGCGGTTCCGGTAGTGGCGGGCCCGGCAGGGGGGGCGCGGCAGACGAAACCTTGTTGAAGATGCTGAAGGACCTCCGCAGGAAACAGGCACAAACGATGGGAATACCCCCCTATGTGATTTTCCAGGACCCCTCCCTCGAAGACATGGCGCTGAAATACCCGGTGAGCATGGATGAGCTTACCAATGTTTACGGGGTGGGGGAAGGCAAGGCCCGGAAATATGGAAAACCATTCCTGGATTTGATTGGCAGGTATGTGGAGGAAAACGACATCACCCGACCTGAAGACCTCGTGGTGAAGAGCACTGGGGCCAATTCCGGGTTAAAGCTCTACATCATTCAAAATGTGGACCGCAAGCTTCCCCTGGACCATATAGCGGCTGCAAAAGGCCTTGACCTTGCTGAATTGGTCAAGGAAATGGAACAGATCGTTTTCAGCGGCACTAAACTGGATCTCGGCTACTATATCGATGACATTCTGGACGAGGACCAGCAGGAAGAAATCCACGAATACTTCCTGGAATCTGAAACCGATAATATCGAGGAAGCCCAGCGGGAATTCGACGGTGAATATGAGGACGAGGAACTCAGGTTATACCGGCTCAAGTTCATGAGTGAAGTGGCAAACTAGTCCTATGTGCAACAGTAAAAACCCGGCCACTCAGCCGGGTTTTTATTTTAGCAGTACTGGATGCATTTAATTGAACTGGCCCGTTGTCACCAGTGCCATGATCACCCCAAAGTACAGGATGAAAATGACCAGCATCACCAGCGACAACCCCAGGCCTATGTACGAAAGGGTACGGGACGTCTTTATATTCTCGTAACCTGAATACCGCTCTGGATCCTCCCTGTAGGTTGCCTCGGCCTTTTTCGCGCTTGAAAGGCCTATAATGCTGAAAATAGCCGCAACAGGGCCGCAGCAAACCAGGGCGCCGACAATCGAGATTATTCCCATTGTCATGGCGGTACTTGCTCCGGGAAGGGGTTCCTGACTCATGGTGAAGTGGATTTAATTGATTATTGCGACCATTGTTCGCTCATTTCCTGTACCTGCTCCAAATAGGCCTGCCAGCCGCCCATCTGGTAGATGTTGTAGATGCTCATAAGAAAATAAAGCACTCCGATCACAATGCCGATGATCGCCACGATCATTTCGGGCGCATGGTGACGCATTGGATCGGCGGTCTGCGAAACCATGGGGTCGCGGTTGATGAATACCGATTTCAAGATCAGCCGGGCATGGCCTACCGGGCGCCGGACAGCGAAGAGGACGAACTCGAC
>CBDUBB010000052.1:0-10221 GCA_965365265.1 uncultured Flavobacteriaceae bacterium | reverse complement strand
TTACGGAAAAAATCAGGAATTGGTTCATTCCCTGCATGCCTAATAATAGGTGAAGCGCCGGACCTTGGCGATGTACTTGGAAAGACGGATCACCTGATGGGCATACCCGTATTCGTTGTCGTACCAAACATACAGCACGATACTCTTTCCGTCCGGGGACACGATGGTCGCCTTGCTGTCGTAAATGGCCGGGGCAGAAGTGCCTATGATGTCTGACGAGACGAGTTCGTTGCTCAGGGAGTACTTGATCTGCTCTACCAGGTCTCCTTCCAGGGCATACTTTTTAACGATCGTATTGATGCCTTCGGGGGAGGTTTTGCTCTTCAGTTCCAAATTGAGGATGGCCAGGGAGCCGTTGGGAACGGGAACCCGGATTGCGTTGGAGGTCAGTTTTCCCTGCAGGGCAGGCAGTGCCTTGGCAACGGCCTTGCCGGCACCCGTTTCCGTGATCACCATATTGAGGGCAGCGGCCCGTCCCCTTCGGTATTTGGGATGAATGTTGTCGACCAGGTTCTGGTCATTGGTGTAGGCGTGGATGGTTTCGATATGACCTTTCCGGACTCCCAGGGAATCCTCCACTACTTTTAGGACCGGGGTAATGGCATTGGTTGTGCAGGAAGCTGCAGAGTAGATGGCCACATTGTCCGGCTTGAATTCCTTGTGATTCACCCCATGCACTATGTTGGGCACATCCTTGCCCGGGGCGGTTAGCAATACTTTTGAAACTCCCTTTGCCTTCAGGTGCCTTCCCAGGGAGGCTTCATCCCGGAACGCACCGGAATTGTCGATCACCAGGGCATCGGAAATGCCGTATTCCGTATAATCGATCTCCTCGGGATTTCCTGCGGTGATCATATGGACACTGGTTCCATTGATCACCAGGACATTTTCATCCGGGTCTGCCTCCACGGTTCCACTGAACTGTCCGTGTACGGAATCAGTTCGCAGCAGGGCCGCCCTTTTCTCCAGGATTTCGGGAGTGAGTTTGCCCCGGGTGACAATAGCCCGCAGACGGAGCTGGTTGCCCTTCCCTGTTTTTGCCATAAGTTCCCTGGCCAGCAGCCGTCCGATTCGCCCGAATCCATAAAGGATTACATCCTTGGGCTCGATTTCCGGATAGGATTGGGCATCCTTGAGCTTATCGAGGATGAAGGCTTTTACATTGTGGTAATTATTGTCGTCGTCAGAATGGTATTCAAAAGTGAGTTTACCGATATCTAGCTTTGAGGGAGGCAGTTTTATGTCATTGATGGCACGCAGCAGTTCCACGGAATCAAATATGGAAATGGGTTTTTGAACGAATTGACCGGCGTATTCATGCAGGTTGATGATATCGCTGACATTCCTGTCCAGGATCTGGTTTCTGAACAAAACGACCTCGATGGCCTTGTCGTACCAGAGGTCGCTAATGATCTTGATAAATTCGGTTGTGGCTTTCCTCCGATCGGCCTGAAAGGCCAGTTCTTTTTCGTAGGTGCTGGTACGGCTCATTGGTGGTTGTTTTAATTTACCGCAAAACTATAAACTTCAAACGTTTTCGCCATAAGTTTTAGTGTAATAAAAAATCCCGCTTGAGTGAGCGGGATTCTGTTTCATTTGGCAAAGCGGGTTTACTGGAAAATTACCCGCTCTTTTTCCCCGTTTTCATCCAGAAGGGTAATGCTCGTTTGTCCATACCGGGAGATTGTGCTGAAATATTTACGGGCATCCTTGATATCCCTGATTTGCTGGCCGTCCACGGCCAGGATCACCTTTCCGGCCAATTTGTATTTGCGGGAATTTTCGGGAACATCCACAATCTTGACCCCCTGGTTGGTGTTGTATTTGGCCTGGTCTTCCTCAGACAGGTTCTTCACGGTGAAACCAAGTACAGGTATCTGGAGGGTCTGCCGTTCCCGAACTTCCACAGGGACCACCCGGGGTTCTCCATCCCGTTCCAAACGGACCTCCACCACATCTCCCGGGCTCTTGGAGGCAATGTACCCCGTAAGATCGGAGAATTTACGGACCCGGATCCCGTCGATCTGCTTGATCACATCTCCTTCCTGCAACCCGGCATCTTCGGCTCCGGAATCCTCTTCAACCTTGGCCACGAAAACCCCGTCTACCTGGTCCACCCCATACTCAGCAGCGTACTCCGGGGGGATGGAGCTAACCCCCAGCACCCCTTTGATAACGTCCCCGTATTCGAGGAGGTCCTGTACTACTTTACGGGCGATATTGCTGGGGACGGCAAAGGAATAGCCAATATAGGAACCGGTTTGGGAGGTAATGGCCGTATTGATCCCGATAAGTTCCCCGTTTGTATTGACCAGGGCTCCTCCGCTGTTCCCTGGGTTCACCGCAGCGTCCGTCTGAATAAAGGACTGGTTTCTGCCCAGGTTCCGCGCTTTGGCGCTGACAATCCCCGCCGTAACCGTCGATGTCAGGTTAAAGGGATTTCCGACGGCCAGTACCCATTCGCCTACCTTTACATTGTCGGAATCCCCGAAAGCCAGATAGGGCAGGGAGGCTTCAGCTTCCACCTTCAACAGGGCAATATCGGTATTCGGGTCGGTTCCTACCACGGTGGCTTCATAGGTCTTGTTGTCATTCAGGGTGACCATGAGTTGGTTTGCCTTCGCAATCACATGGTTGTTGGTGACAATATAGCCGTCCGGGGAGATGATCACTCCGGAACCGGTACCCACCTGGGGACGTGCCTGTTCTCCATATCCGTAAAAGAATTCAAATATGTTGCCGGGCCCCCTGTTAATGGTGATGTTCTTGACGTGCACCACCGCATTAACCGTCTTCTCTGCCGCCAGGGTAAAGTCGGCGTCACCGATCCCGGCACTGCTGGCCCCGAGGTTGCTGGTCTGGAAAACCGGCAGGGACTCCTGCTGGAGCGCAGCCCCGTAACGGGTATCCTCAAAGAAGAGCTTATAGGCGCCTAAAGTCAATGATCCCGCCAGCAAAGCGACGAGAAATAATCCTCCCATTCGTTTCATAAGCGTGCTTAATTTAGTTCCTTAAAAGTAACAGATTTTTATACCATCCTATTTTCGTTTAACGACATTTTAACGGGAGACGTACCCTGATTAAAATGTATATTTGGGGCGATGCAACACTCGTTTTTCAAATATCAGGCCACCGGAAATGATTTCATCCTGATGGACAATCGCCGGAATCTGTTCCCCAAAAAAGATACCAAAACCATTGCGCGGCTTTGTCACCGGCGGTTTGGGATTGGGGCAGACGGCCTGATCCTCCTCGAAACTGACAAATCGACAGATTTCAGGATGGTCTACTTCAATTCCGACGGTCGGGAGGGGAGCATGTGCGGGAACGGGGGTCGCTGTATGGTCGCTTTTGCAAACTACCTGGGACTGATTGGAGATTCCTGCAATTTTACCGCCATTGACGGGTCGCATAAGGCGCAAATAAAGGACGGAAAGATCGCCCTTCAGATGAAGGATGTTGCCGAATTACACGATACCCCCAAATATCTCTGGCTCGATACCGGATCCCCACACCATGTTCAGTTGTGGGAACCCTGGGAGGATCTGGATGTTGCCCGGGAAGGAGCTCGTTTGCGCTATGGCCTTTACGGATCTGGGGGAAGCAACATCAACTTTGTGCACCCCATGGGAGAAAACTGTTTTGAAGTGAGAACCTACGAACGGGGGGTGGAAGCCGAGACCTATTCCTGCGGAACGGGAGTAACGGCTGTGGCCCTGGGGATGCACCACCGGGGCCGGTTATCGGGTACTTCTGCCAAAATAAAAACCATGGGGGGAGAGCTGCAGGTCCGGTTTGCCAAGGGGCCTGAAGGCTATACGGATATCTGGCTGGAAGGCCCGGCCGAACTTGTCTTTAAAGGAGAATTGCCGTGAAGCTCCTGGAGGGAGAACATATTCAACTCAGGGCCCTGGAGCCGGAAGACCTGGAATTCCTCTACGCCCTTGAGAACGACCCGGATATTTGGGAGGTAAGTGGCACGATTACGCCCTATTCCCGAAAGGTCCTCAGGGACTACCTAGAAAAGGCCCATCGGGACATCTACGAGGTAAAGCAATTGCGCCTGGCCATTTGTACAAACCCCAAAACCCCTATTGGCCTCATAGACCTGTATGATTTCGACCCAAAACACCAGCGGGCCGGCCTTGGTATTGTAATCTCTGAACCTGCGGACAGGGATCGCGGGTACGGTGCAGAGGCCATCAGACTGCTTATGGCCTATGCCTTTGACATTCTGGGGTTGCATCAGCTCTATGCCAGCGTGGGGGAGAAGAATGTTCGAAGCCGGTATTTGTTTGAAAAACTGGGGTTTGTAAAGAGCGGGGTGCGCAGGCAATGGTGGCGTACCGCCTCCGGGTATGAAGATGAGTGGTTCTACCAAAATATAAGGGAAGATGTATCTTAAAAGAATACTGTTAATCGTCGTTTTGCTGGGATTGCTGCTGGGCGGGTTGTTCGCCGCCATGGTTTACCGCACATTTTTTTCGCCCAATACGGCTTTTTCCAATGACCAGGCCTTTGTGTATATTCCGACGGGAGCGGGATACGAGGAACTCAAACCCCAGCTGGCGCCCCTGCTCAAGGATTTGGATGCCTTTGAGTCCGTAGCTCGCAGAAAGCGCTACCTTTCCAACATCAAGCCGGGGAAATTTCCCATCCTGAAAGGGATGAACAACAATGAGATTGTTAATTCGCTGCGGAGCCGGAACACCCCGGTCAGTGTTTCTTTTAACAACCAGGAAACCCCCGCTATGTTGGCGGGCCGGATTGCGTCCCAGATCGAGGCGGACAGTCTGTCATTATACAAAGCTTTTACGGATGCGGCTTTTCTGGAAGCTCAGGGTTGGACCCGGGACCAGGCCCTGTTGCCATATATCCCAAACAGTTATGAGCTTTACTGGAATACTTCGGCCGTGACCTTCCGGGATCGGATGCTCAGGGAATACCGAAACTTCTGGACCGGGGGCCGGAAGGAGAAAGCCCGTGCCCAGGGCCTGACCCCGGATCAGGTTATGGCGCTGGCGTCCATCGTTCACAAGGAAACCTCCCAGACCTCGGAACGGCCCAGGGTGGCAGGCGTGTACCTGAATCGACTCAAAAGGGGGATGCTGCTGCAGGCAGACCCCACCGTGATCTTTGCCATCAAAAAGGAATCCGGGAATTTCGACACGGTCATTCGCCGTGTCCTCTACAGGGACCTTGAGCTAGACACCCCTTTTAATACCTATAAGTATGGGGGGGTTCCCCCAGGCCCCATTGCCATGCCCGACATATCGGCCATTGAGGCTGTGCTCAACCCTGAAAAACACGAATATCTGTACTTCGTGGCTGATACCGAGAACTTTGGCTACCATAAGTTTTCGGAAACCCTGGCGCAGCACAACCGAAAAAAGGAGCAATACATCCGATGGCTGAACCAACAAAAAATACGTCGTTAGGCCTTTTTAGGGAAATTTCTTACCATTCATCCGTGTTTTCGGCCTTTTTAAGAAAATCTTTGGATTCCCAATTCCAGGCCGCCGTATCTTTGACCCGAGAACTTTAAGCAGGGTGCTTGGCACCTGTCAGTCTTAAGAAATCGACTATATGGAAAAAAGGATTCGTTTCATCAGTCCTTTGATCATGGTCTTTGTTTTAGCGATCTCTGTTTCAGGAACCCCAGAGTTTTCTGTGGTAAAAGTACCTGAATCACTTTTGATCAAAGACACCCTGCCCGTCCTGTATCCTTCCGCCACCCATTCCCTGTATGCCGAACCCGCCAGGCCCCCTTTTCTGGGAACCTGCGTGACTGGCTTCCGGGAGGCCCTGGCATTCAAGGAATCCAGGGGGGATTACTTCATCACCAATACCCTGGGCTACCTTGGGAAATACCAGTTCGGGATCCGCACCCTGGAATTAATGGGGATTTACAATGCAACCTCTTTTTTGAAGAACCCTGAATTGCAGGAACGCGTTTTCGAAATCAACCTCGCCCGCAACAAATGGATCCTGCGCAGGGATATCCCCCGCTTCGTTGGAAAAACGATCAATGGGGTAGAGGTGACCGAATCCGGGATCCTCGCAGCGGCACATCTGGCCGGGGCTGGTAATGTTAAGCGATACCTGCGCTCAAACGGGGCCAGGGATGTTGCAGATGCCTATGGCACCACCATCACGCATTATCTGAAAAGGTTTAGGGGATACGATACCTCTTCCATCTCCCCGAGGAAAAACCCGAAAGTCCTGTAAAGGAGCTCTTACCCCTGTATGGCGTAAATGGCCGGCCTTTTGTGAAGCTCTGGGGCCATGCCGCTCCATGCCGATATGGTCCTGGTACGGATCCATTCTGTTTTAAGTGTCAGGTCGGCCGCAATGCATAGCAGTGTGTCTGCCCTGAGGGTCCGTATCAATTCGGAGAACAACTTGTCGTTTCGGTAAGGGGTCTCCATGAATAATTGAGTCTGGCCGAGTTCCCGCGATTTTTTCTCCAGGCTCTTCAGGATCCTCCTGCGCTCCTGAGTCTCTATCGGCAGGTACCCGTTAAAGGCAAAATTCTGTCCGTTAAGTCCACTGGCCATCAGGGCAAGGATAATCGAGGAAGGACCTACCAGGGGTACCACCCTTATCCCGGTGGTATGTGCCAGTTTTACGATGGCTGCTCCCGGATCGGCAATGCCAGGGCACCCGGCCTCCGAAAGGATTCCCACATCCCTGCCCTGCAGGCAGGGCTTGAGGTAATCGGGCAAAATTTCAGGCTCTGTATATTTGTTCAGAAGATAGATTTCCAGCAGGGCCTGGGTTTTTCGGGGGGTGATCTTCTTGATAAATCGCCTTGCGCTTTTTTCGTTTTCCACGATATAGTGGTCGATTCCCTCCACGGTTCGCTTTATGGTAAGTGGCAGTACCTCAAGAGGTTCCGTATCCCCAAGCGTTGTCGGGATCAGGTAGAGCGTTCCATATTTTGAGGCCTCAGCGTCCATTTCTTAGTTATCGGGCCAGGAGGGATTCCAGGAGCCGGTCCGTGGCACGGTCGATCATCCTGTAAACGACGAGAAACCCGTCTTCTCCTCCGTAATAGGGATCCGGCACTTCTTCTTCCGGCATTTCCGCAGTTTCCAGCAACAAAGAAACTTTTTCGAGGTCCCGGGCATTTCTGGCCATCTCCTGAAGGTGGATCAGGTTTTCCCGATCCATGGCGAAAATATAATCAAAGTTGTCAAAATCGGCCGCGGAAAAGCGGCGGCAGCGCTGCCCGCTTATATCGATCCCGTGGCTTGCAGCTACTTCGACCGACCTCGGGTCAGGGGGATTTCCCACGTGGTAGCCGGCTGTCCCGGCAGAATCCACAAAAACCTGATCGGAATTCGTTTTGGAAGAAAGGATCCCCTCTGCCAGTGGAGAACGGCAGATATTTCCCAGACAGACCATTAGAACCCGCACCGGCATGGCCAATCAGGAAAATTTCTTGTTCAGGTCATCGATGTATTTGCGGAACTGCTTGTCGGTTTCTGCCAGGTTGTCCACGGTCTTACAGGCGTGCAGTACCGTAGCGTGGTCGCGCTTACCGATCTGGGAGCCAATGCTGGCCAGAGAGGCCTTGGTGTACTTCTTCGCGAAGAACATCGCCAGCTGCCTGGCCTGTACGATATGACGCTTTCGCGTCTTTGATTGCAGGGTGGCCACATCCATCTCAAAATAATCGGAAACCACTTTCTGTATGTAATCGATGGAGACCTCCCGTTTGGTGTTCTTGACAAATTTCTCGACTACTTTCTGGGCGAGGTCGAGGGTGACTTCCTTCTTGTTGAAAGAAGACTGTGCGATCAGGGAAATAATGGCCCCTTCCAGTTCCCGGATGTTGGTCTTGATATGCTTGGCCACATAGTCGATGATCTCCTCCGGCATTTCCACCCCGTCCCTGTATAGTTTGTTCTTCAGAATACTGATCCGGGTTTCGTAGTCCGGGTTCTGTAATTCTGCGGATAATCCCCATTTGAAACGGGACAGCAGTCGCTGTTCTATGTCCTGCATGTCTACCGGCGCCTTGTCAGAGGTGAGGATCACCTGTTTTCCATTCTGGTGCAGGTGGTTGAAGATGTGGAAGAAGACGTCCTGGGTTCCCGATTTCCCGGAAAAGAATTGTACGTCATCGATGATAAGGACATCGATGAGCTGGTAGAAATGTATAAAGTCATTCCGGGTATTCTTCTTGACCGATTCGATGTACTGCTGGGTAAATTTTTCCGCAGAGATATACAGAACCGTCCGGTCCGGGTATTTATCCTTGATCTCTACCCCGATGGCATGGGCTAAATGTGTTTTTCCCAGACCAACACCACCAAAAATCAATAAGGGATTAAAGGAGGTGCCTCCCGGTTTGTTGGCGACCGCCAGGCCAGCTGAACGGGCGAGTCGATTTGAGTCCCCTTCGAGGAAATTTTCAAAGTTGTAATTCGGGTTTAACTGGGACTCGATCTTGATATTTCGGATCCCCGGGATCACAAAGGGGTTTTTGAGTTCCGGGTTTTTGGATTTGATGGGTACATCCATTTCCTGGGGGGTGAGCTGACCCCGGTTGGCACTGGGTATTTTTTCCGTGAAGGGTTCCCGGTTCCCATAGGTGTTCTCCATCTTAATTACGTAAACCAGCTTGGCTCCTTCTCCCAGTTCCCTGGTCAGGGCCACCTTCAGCAACTTTATATAGTGCTCCTCCAGCCATTCGTAAAAAAATTTGCTGGGTACCTGAATGCTGAGAGACTTTTCCGACAACCTTACGGGCTTGATGGGTTCAAACCATGTCTTGAATGCCTGCGGTTGTATGTTGTCCTGGATAAAAGCCAAACAGTTTTCCCATACGGAAGTCGCAGTTACATTCATGCTAAAAGGCAGTCTTAGTGTTGGTTAGATGCTCGTTAGTTGGTGCAAAAAAGGACAGCTAATCTGTCCGTCCTGAGTGAGACAAATATGTGAACAAAAAACCTAAAAAAAAAATCGAAACGGGGTTGAAAATGTGCTTTTTTTTTCGCAAGTTCTAAGCGCTTCAACCTCCCTTTTAAAGATAGCATTTTTCAACCAAATTATATGCATTTCCACGAGATTTCATTCCGGGTTCGCTATGGGGAAACTGACCAGATGGGAGTGGTCTACCACGGGAATTACGCGCAATACCTGGAGATGGGACGGGTAGAGTGGCTGAGGTCTCTGGGAATTTCCTACAAAAGCATGGAAGAAAACGGATGCATGCTGCCTGTAATTTCCTTAAGCCTCCAGTATAAAAAACCAGCCGTTTATGATCAGGTGATCAGGGTCCGTACCCGCCTTAAAAATATACCTACCGTCCGTATCTCATTTGAATACGAAATTGAGGATGAAAAAGGGGAATTACTGGTATCTGCGCAAACGGATCTGGCCTTTTTGGATACCCGCACCAGAAAACCGGTCCGTCCCCCGGAGGAATTGATGGAAAAACTAAAGGAATTGGGGAATCAGTAGGTTGTTTTCCTGCGGACCTCTACTTCTCCCAGGGCCCGGAGTCCCCTGAGGGTTTCTTCACACTGCCCCAGAGGCACTTCCAGTTCGAGGGTGCAGTTTAGCTCCATTCTTTGAGAGCGCAGGTTCAGCTGGTGCTGGGAGATGAATCGCATGACCGCATCGAGCAGGGGGTATTCGAAATCCAGGGTCAGCAGGCAAACAGGAACCCTGGTCACCAGGGTAGCTTCCCCAAGCACCCCCCGGGCGGTTTCCCGGTAGGCCTGAATAAGACCACCTACGCCAAGTTTCGTTCCCCCGTAGTAGCGTACCACGCAAACCAGGACGTTAAAAAGGTTTTCCGATTCAATTTGATGGTAAATCGGGGCCCCCGCAGCATAGGCCGGCTCCCCGTCGTCATTCATTCGGACCGCTGGTTTTTCCACTCCAACCCGGTATGCATAGCAGATATGGGTGGCATCCGGATATTCTTTCCAGAGTTTATCGATCTGTTGCGCTGCTTCTTCCAGGGTATTCACCGGGAATGCCCAGCCCAGGAATTTACTCTTCCTTTCCTTGAGCTGATAAGGTCCTGATGCCTGAGCGACAGTCTTATACGGTTCCGGATTATCCATTATGAAAAACTGATTATAGCGATGCTTGCAACGGCCAGGGCAATCCCCGTCCAGTTCCTGGCACTCATGGGTTCGCGGAACAGGAGGATTCCCAGGAGTGTCGTGAGCATGACGATGGAAACGTTGTTCAATGTAAAAA
>CBDUBB010000051.1:0-10288 GCA_965365265.1 uncultured Flavobacteriaceae bacterium | reverse complement strand
ATTTGGCACCCATCGGGGTGGTGGAGGCCAGGCGCAAAATAAAAGAAATACTATTGTTAAATAATAGTTAAACTATTATAAAATGATAGTAATACTATTATATTTGCGTGTCATCACTTTACAAAATGAAGTATCTTATAAAAAATGTAAAGATTGCGGTCAACGAGAAGACCTACGTGAAGGATCCTGAATCCTCAGAGCTCGGCAAGCGGATCGTTAAGCACGGGATCTCGCTTATCTCCGAGATGGGCTTTGAGAGTTTCACGTTTCGTAAACTGGGGGCCCGGATCGGTTCTAACGAAAGCTCGATTTACCGCTATTTTGAAAACAAGCATAAGTTCCTGATCTATCTGACTTCCTGGTACTGGGGTTGGAAGGAGTATCAGCTCGTGCTTACCACGAACAGCATACAGGATGGTGCTGTAAAGCTGGAGAGGGCATTGGAGGTATTAACAGAACCCGTTGAGGAGGATTCTGCTTTTTCCCACATCGATGAGGTGGCCCTGTACCAGATCGTGATTAATGAGTATTCCAAATCCTTCCTCACGAAAGAGGTCGACAGGGAAAACAAGGAGGGGTATTTTGAAATCTACAAGCGCATGGTTGGAAGGCTTGGAGAAATGATCCGGGCTGTTCAGCCGGGATACCCCTTTGCGGGAAGCCTGGCAAGCACCGTAATGGAGGGGTCCCTGCACCAGCACTTCCTGATGGAGCACTTCCCGTCCCTTACCAATTGCACTGATGACCGTTCCCTGTTCGACTATTTCCGCCATTTGGTATTTTCATCCTTAAACCTCGAAACCCATGGTTAAGACAATGATGACAGCCTGGCAAAGATTGCTGGGCATGCTTGCCCTTGAGAAAAGGGATGTTTTCCAGGTATTTTACTACGCCATTTTTGCAGGGCTCGTAAACCTTTCCCTTCCCCTGGGAATTCAGGCCATCATTAACCTCATTCAGGGGGCTCAGGTGAGCACTTCCTGGATTGTGCTGGTGGTACTGGTCACTTTGGGGGTGGCTTTTGTCGGTATTTTACAACTGATGCAAATCCGGATCATTGAAAACCTGCAGCAAAAGATTTTTACCAGGGCTTCGTTTGAGTTCTCCTACCGGTTCCCGAAGATCAAGATGAAGGAGTTGCGGAGCTATTATCCCCCGGAGCTGGCCAACAGGTTCTTCGATACCCTTACGGTTCAGAAATCTTTGGCGAAGATACTGGTGGATTTCCCGGCAGCCCTGCTCCAGATTATTTTCGGACTGTTGCTGCTCTCCTTCTACCACCCCTTTTTCATCATCTACGGGTTTTTACTGGTCTTACTGATCTATGTAGTGTTTAAGTACACCGCCCAGCGGGGGCTTGAGACCAGCCTGGAGGAATCCAAGAACAAATACCGGGTGGCCCACTGGATACAGGAGGTGGCACGGTCCATAGTCAGTTTCAAGCTTTCCGGGAAGACCACGCACGCCATCGACAAAAACGATGTCCTGGTGAGCTCCTATCTGGACGCGCGGGAAAGCCACTTTAAAATCCTGGTGATCCAGTTTATTCAAATGATCGGGTTCAAGGTACTGGTAACGGCCGGTCTCCTGCTGATCGGTGGGTTGCTTGTTCTAAACCAGGAGATGAATATCGGGCAGTTTGTGGCCGCGGAGATCATCATTCTCCTTGTGATAAGTTCTGTGGAGAAACTCATCCTCGGCCTGGAAACCTTTTACGACCTGCTCACTTCGTTGGAAAAGCTGGGGCAGGTAGTGGACAAGGAACTGGAGCCGCTTGGGGGGGAGCGTCCGTTCTCAGAAGACGCCGGATTTAATGTTGAGCTCAAAGATGTAACCTACAGTGTGCCCGGAAGGGATAAGACTATCATAGACCGTGTAAACCTGAAAGTAACCCCTTCCTGCACCATCTTGCTCAAGGGTCCCTCCGGTTCCGGGAAATCTACCCTGTTGCGACTGATGGCAGGGATTCTGGAGCCGGACAGTGGTCAGATTTTCGTCAATGATGTATCCATAAAAGGGGTAAACCTGAATTACTACCGTTCCCACCTGGGGAAATCCATGCCGGGGGAGTCGCCTTTTGAAGGGACAATCCTGGAGAATCTCACCTTTGGGGATAAAAGCATTCCGATGGATCGGATTTACTGGATCCTTGAAAAGACCAAGCTGATTGACTTTGTCAAAGAGCAGCCCCAGGGGTTGAATACGGTTCTTTACCCGGAGGGAAGGGAGATCCCCTATACCGTAGGGAAGAAATTGGTCCTTGCCCGCAGTATCCTTCGTCAACCGAAGCTCCTGCTGATGAAGGATCCCCTGGACCATTTCAGGAAGGAAGAGGCAATGGAAGTGATGGATTTTCTCACAGACCCCGCCAACGGCTGGGCCCTGATCGTGATTAGTGAAAACGAGCGATGGGCGTCCAAGTGTGGTCGTGTGATCGAAATGGAAGAAGGTAAAATAGTAAAAGAGAGTTAGGATGCTGAATATCTCGCCAAACAAATTGAATGAGAAGGTTGACCTTTCCCGTTTTACGGCCGCCCAAAAGGTTTTTCACAAAAGGCATTACAAGCATTTCAATCGTTTTTTGCTGGCCTTTGCCACTATTGGGATTATCGTCCTGTTCCTGCCCTGGACCCAGAACATCAGTGGAGAGGGCTATCTGACGACCCTGAATCCGGACCAGCGCCCACAGACAATACAGTCGCCCATCCCGGGTCGTATTGAAAAATGGTACGTACGGGAGGGGGATTACGTGAAGACAGGGGATACCATTCTTTTCATGTCTGAAGTGAAGAACGAATATTTCGACCCTAAACTGATCGAGCGTACCGGGCAGCAAATCCAGGCGAAGAACATGTCTGTTTCTTCCTACCAGGAGAAGATGCGCGCCCTGCAAGCCCAGATAGAAGCCCTCAAACGGGAGCGGCAACTGAAGTTGAAACAGGCACGCAATAAACTGATGCAGGCCGGATTGAAGGTGAAAAGCGACAGCATAGACCTGGAGGCTGCCCGCACCAATATCACTATTGCCGAGCGGCAATTCAACCGAACCACGCAACTTCAGGAGGAGGGTCTTAAGGCAGTTACGGATGTGGAGGGCAAACGAATGAAGCTTCAGGAGACCCAGGCCAAACTGATTTCCCAGGAGAACAAACTGCTGGCCAGCCGGAATGAAGTGATCAATGCAGAGGTGGAGATCGGCAGGGTAGAAGCGGAATACATGGATAAGATTTCCAAGGCACAGAGTGAACTATATACCGCCCAGTCTGCCCAGTTTGATTCCCAGGCCCAGGTTACCAAGCTGGAGAATGAATATGCGAACTATGAGATGCGGTCCCAGATGTATTATATCCGGGCCCCTCAGAATGGTTATATCAATAAGGCGATAAGGGCCGGAATCGGGGGGACCTTCAAAGAGGGCGATGAACTTATCAACATCATGCCTTCCGATTACCAAATGGCAGTGGAGACCTTTGTGGCTCCCATTGACCTTCCGCTGATCCACCTTGGGGAGAAAGTGAGGATCCAGTTCGATGGCTGGCCCGCCATTATCTTCAGCGGTTGGCCGAATGTCTCCTATGGCACCTATGGAGGTGAGGTGGTGGCCATTGAGACATTTATAAGCCCCAATGGCAAATATCGGATCCTGGTAGCGCCGGACCCGGAAGACCATCCCTGGCCCAAGGACCTGCGGGTGGGATCCGGGGCCAATACCCTGGCCCTTCTGGAAGATGTGCCTATCTGGTTTGAACTCTGGAGGCAACTCAATGGCTTCCCACCGAACTACTACAATCCGAATCAGGGAGTTGAAACTGCAAAAAAATAAGATGCGCACCTGGATCACATTCCTGTTTATCGCCTGTATGGCCCCATTACTTCCTGCCCAGGAGGGGGACAGTCTCCTCCTTGGATTCCGGGAGTACCTGGCCTATGTGAAGCAATTCCACCCCGTGGCCAAACAGGCCAATCTGGTTATTGGGGCAGCGGAGGCCAACCTGCTGCAATCCCGAGGTGGGTTTGACCCGAAGCTGGAGGTGGATTACGACCGGAAAGAATTCAAGGGGACGGAGTATTATGACCGCCTCAATGCCGCATTCAAAATCCCTACATGGTATGGGATTGAGCTCAAAGGGCAGTTTGAACAGAACGAAGGAGACTTTCTGAACCCCTCTGAAATTGTCCCAGAGGACGGCCTTTTCAGTGCCGGGGTATCCGTGTCTGTGGCCCGGAACCTCTGGATCAATGAGCGGATGGCCACCTTGAAGCGGGCAAAACTCTTTGCCCGCCAAAGTGAGGCGGAGCGGGACCTTTTGGTGAACCAGATCCTGTTCGATGCGGCGGCAGCTTACTTTAACTGGCTACAGGCCTACAGGGACCAGCAGGTATTTGCTCGATTCCTGGAAAATGCCCGGATCCGGTTTGAAGGAATCAGGGAAAGTGCCCTGGCCGGGGATATAGCCGCGATTGATACGGTAGAGGCCGGAATTGCGGTTCAGAACCGGGCCCTGAGCCTGGAGCAGGCCAGGGTACGACTCCGTAATACTTCTTTGGAACTCTCCAATTTCCTCTGGCTTGATGACAATGTCCCCATTGAACTACAGGATGAGGTCAGGCCCGAATTACTCCCCGCTGCTTCGGTTGACCAGACCCTGGAAATCGCAGGGAAGTCCCTGGATAGTTTTGCTCTTGAGGTCCACCCCAAACTCCTGTCCCTGGACTACAAGATTCAGGGCCTGGAGGTGGATAAGAACCTGAAGGTGAACCAGCTGCTTCCCCAGATTGACCTGGAGTACAATTTCCTGACGGAGACCCCTGAACTGATCAATTCCTTTCAAACTGAGCAGTATAAGGGTGGGATTACCTTCCGGATGCCCCTGTTCCTCAGGAAGGAACGGGGAGCCCTTAAACTGGCCCGGTTCAAGTTGCGCGAAGCCGAATTTGAGCGGGACAATGCTCTGGTAAGCATCCGCAATAAGGTTCGCGCCATTTATAACGAGCTGGATTCTTTCGGACGGCAGAATCAGTTGATTGACGGGATTGTGGTAGACTACGACCGGCTTCTCCAGGCGGAAGAACGCAAATTCAGTTTCGGGGAAAGCTCCCTATTCCTAATAAATTCAAGGGAACGATCCCTGATCGACGCCCGACTGAAGGCCAATGAAGTGCAGAATAAGTACCTAATGGCAAAGGCTAAACTATTCCGCGCCCTGGCGATAAATCCGGAAATCATCCCCTAGTGAGGTACAAAATGGAGGTCTGTAAGGTAATCCCCTTCACTACTACCAATAGGATTGTTGCAATTATTTATTTGTCTAAGCACTCATAGCAATGGGAGAAACGAAAAGCCCTGTAAAGGAGGCAAAGGAAAGCATTCTGGTACAAAAAGCACTGAGTAAAAGCTGGGATTATGCGGGCTACCGGGAACTGGTCCGTAAACAGGTGGATGAGGGTCGTACTTCCGGACTAAATCAATCCGAAGACTACGTCTATTACACCCTGCTCAATCATAAACGGATGCGTCGATGGGAAAAGAAAACAAGGGATCTCAAAAAACTTCAACAGGATGTATCGCAGTTGCAGGAGCCCTGGATATGGCTGGTGCTGACGGAGACCTGGTGTGGGGATGCGGCTCCCGTACTACCGATTATGGATGCTTTCGCTTCTCTTTCGGATTCCCTCGAGCTTCGGATTGCCTTGAGGGATGAACACCCTGAACTGATGGACCGGTACCTGACCAACAACGCCCGTTCCATCCCCAAGCTCTTGATGGTAAGACCTTCGGATTACCGGGTTGTGGCCAGCTGGGGCCCACGCCCCATGGATGCGGCACGCCTGGTGGAGGAATATCGTGCGGAACACGGAAAGCTCACCGAAGAGCTTAGAGTTTCCCTTCAGAAATGGTACAACAAGGACAGGGGAGAAAGCATCATCCGGGAGCTCTCCGGGTTACTTGCTTTGGAATAGATAGGTGATGGTTCCTTTTTGCTGGGTCCTTTCGGAGCTGCTGAACCTTGCTTTGAAGGCATAGGCAATGGCATTTTCCACGAGGCAGCCATTACTGGTGCCCGAACTGTTTTCGTTAAAGCTGGCATCTGTCACAAAGCCCCGGTCATCCACTTCGATGTTGATCACGACTTTGCCACCCTCTATACAGGTATAGATTGGAGGGGGCAGGTCATAGGCATTTCGGTCCAGGAGGGAATAACTAATGGACGTTCTGCGATCCTTCAGATAATTGGTGTATTCTTTCTTTTCTTCCTCTTTCTCGCCCAGGGATTCCTTTCTTTCTTCCCGCATCTGTGCCAACTGGCGAAGGGAACTGGTAAATTCATCCGAGGACATATCCTCAGCAGGTTCCGAGGGTTCCATAGCTTCCCGTTCTGCCATGAGTTCCTCCAGGGTCTTCAGGGGTTCCGGGGCACCATAGCTGGGTTTTGCAGTTTCATTCAGGGCCATATGGGATTTGATCGGATCGCTATTGGCCTGCTCTTCCTGCTTCTCCATTTCCTCGAGCATGGCTTCGAGTTCCTCGTCAGCCAGGCTCATTTCAATGACGTATTCCTCTTCCATGCTAGAGCCCAGGTGGATGTTGAACATAGTCAACACCACGATGCTCATGGTGAAAAAGGTTATCAGAAACGCTAACTGGCTTCGGGTAAAACTCATAGACCTATAACCGCTTTTTTGCGCAAATATTTTGTTTTAGCACTTCCTTTTCTAAATGCGGAAGCCTAAATATCAAAGCCTGATTTCCGGAATAATTCCCTGAATTCATCAGGGCTCATCGCTTTATTTACGTTGAAAGGGCCTATTTTGGTTCTTTTCAATGCAGAGAGATACGCGCCGCAATCCAAAGCCTGGCCAAAATCATGGGCCAGGGACCGTATATAGGTTCCCTTGCTGCAGCGCACCCTGAAGTCCACCTCTGGCAGGGCAATTCGCGTAAGTTCAAATTCTGTAATTTGGACCTTGCGGGTCGGGACTTCCACCGCTTTCCCCTCCCTGGCGTACTCGTAGAGTCGTTTCCCGTCTTTCTTGATGGCCGAAAATACCGGCGGTTTCTGCAGGACCTCCCCAAGGAACTTTCCGGTGGTGTCCCGAATCCTGGTTTCGGTAAGGTGATCAATGGGGAAGGTTGCGTCCGCTGAGGTTTCCAGGTCATAGGAGGGGGTGGTGGCCCCCAGGTGGAAGGTGCCTGTGTATTCCTTCTCCATGCCCTGAAGTTCAGGGATCTTTTTGGTGCTTTTGCCCGTGCAGATCAGCAAAAGGCCGGTGGCCAGTGGGTCAAGGGTGCCCGCATGTCCAACTTTGATCTTTTTTAGTGAAAACGCTTTCCTCAGGGTCCATTTCACGGAATTCAGCGCCTGGAAGGAGGACCATTCATACGGTTTGTCTATCAGGAGAATTTGTCCGTTGAGAAAGGATTCTTTATTAAGTTCCAAGGGGCCTGGGATTTCCATTCCGGTCTACAACCACCACCCGCTGGCAATGGCAATACATCCGACCACTAAACAATATACGGCAAAATATGAAAGCTTGCTGTTGCGCACCAAACGGATCATCCAGGTACATGCCAGCAATCCGGCGACGAAGGCCGCCAGAAAACCAGCAGCCAGGGCCGTAAAGCTGTCGCTTTGGTAGCTTAGTTCTCCGCTCATGAAATCCTTGGCAATCTTTCCGAGGATTAGGGGGACTACCATCAGGAAGGAAAATCGGGCCGCTTTGCGCTTGTCAATGCCCAGTAAAACCGAGGTGGCAATGGTTGCCCCGCTCCTCGAGATACCGGGTAGCATGGCCACCGCCTGGGAGATTCCAATAACAAAGGCGTTTCCGAAAGAAACAGTCTTATGGGTGTTTTTTGCCCGGTCTGCCAGGAAAAGCAGCAGGGCTGTGACCAGCAGCATGCTACCCACCAGTACGATGTTGCCACTGAATAACTGCTCCAGTTCCGCCTCGAAGAAAAGTCCTATCAGAACGGCGGGGACCATGGAAAGGATGATTTTCAGGGAAAAACGGAGTTCTTCATTGTCCCGGAAAGCGAAGAGGCCTGAGAGAATCTCCCAAACATCCTTCCGGTAAACGACCAGGGTGCTCAGGGCTGTGGCAAAATGAAGTACCACAGTGAACATCAGGCTTTCTTCGGGGATGGAAGTATCCCCGAGCAGCACCTTTCCCAACTCCAGGTGGCCACTGGACGAGACCGGCAGGAATTCCGTCAGTCCCTGGACAATGCCTAAAATGATGGCGTCTGTAATTTCCAATTAGCTGGATTTCTTCTTGGAGGGGTTGGCAAGGATGGCAAATACCTGAAGGCCAAGTCCGATAAGTACCAGGGTCGGGGCCAACCGGATTCTGCGGAAACTGAAGATTTCCTCACTAAAGACATTCGGGTCGTCACTACCCCCTCCTGCCATCAGGATATAACCCAGGGCGATGCACGCCAGTCCCGCGAACATCCAGATATAATTCTTTCGCTGGAAAATAAATTCCTGCGTGGGTTTCCTGGGGGCTGAACCTTTCTTTTTCTTGCTCATGCTGCAAATTTAATAATATAAATCATCCGTTCGCAGGTTTAGGAAGCGCTGGGTGGCGAAATAGGTGCTCACCAGGGAAATAAGTGCCCCGGCCAGAAATACCCCTCCGAAAACCAGGATGAGTTGGGGGACATCCTCCATGAGTCCCAACTGGGGGAAGTTCTGGTTGAGGTAGGTCAGCAATCCGGCCAGTGCCAGTAGTGCCAGCAAGGCACCCAGCATCCCCAGCTTGATATTGGTCCAGATGAAGGGCCTGCGGATAAATGATTTGGTGGCACCAACCATCTGCATGGTCTTAATGATGAATCTTTTGGAGTATATGGAAAGCCTAATTGAGCTGTTGATAAGCAATACGGCAATCAGCGTAAAGATGGCCGAAGCGACGAGGATACCAAGACCCACCCGGCGCACATTTTCGGTTAGCAGATCCAGGGTGGGCCGGTCATAGCTGACTTCCTCCACAAAACTGTGGGATTCGATGTCCCGGGCAATGGAATCCACCTGAACCGTGCTTACATAGGCGGCATTAAGATTTACGTCGATGGAGTTTTTCAGGGGGTTGTACCCCAGAAACTCCATGAAATTCTCCCCAATGTCCTCACTGTGCTCCCTGGCAGCTTCATCCTTGGAAACAAAAACGGCTGATTTGGTGTAATCTGCCATAACAAGACTTTTTTGCAGCTGGCTGATTTCAATATCCTTTGCCGAGTCCTTTAAGAATACGGAAAGGGTGATCTCTTCCTTAAAATGGTTTGCAAGCTTCTGGGTGTTAAGCACCAAAAGCCCGAGGACACCCAAGAGGAACAGGACCAGGGCAATGCTTAAGGTTACTGAGAAATAGGAGGAAATGAGTTTTCGCCTTTGGTAGCGTTCAAATGATTTGCTCATAGCTGCACTAAGGATATGTAAAAATAGGAAAGTAAATGGATTCCCCTTATTTTTGCGCAGAATTAACCCCGGCGGCCTCCTGCCCCGGTCCTTTACCCGGAAACATGCACTACGATTTCAGGAAGATAGAGTCCAGGTGGCAAAAATACTGGGCCGAAAACAAGACGTTCCGTGCGGACTTTCCCTCGGACAAACCCAAGTTCTATGTCCTGGACATGTTTCCCTACCCCTCAGGGGCCGGCCTGCACGTTGGGCATCCCCTGGGTTATATTGCCAGTGACATCTATGCCCGGTTTAAAAGGCACCAGGGCTTCAACGTACTGCATCCGATGGGATATGATTCCTTCGGACTCCCCGCTGAACAGTATGCCATACAAACGGGCCAGCACCCGGCCATCACCACTGGGGCCAATATAAAAAGGTACCGGGAACAACTGGATCAACTGGGGTTTTCCTTTGACTGGGATCGTGAGGTCCGCACTTCTGAACCTGACTATTATCACTGGACACAGTGGATCTTCATGCAGTTGTTCAATTCCTGGTACAACAAGAAAAGCAACAAGGCAGAGCCCATCAGTACCCTGATCGTGGCCTTTGAAAAGGAAGGCAACCTTTCGGTGGAAGCAGCCTGCGATGAGGACACCCCCCGGTTTAGCCAGGACCAGTGGAAGTCCTTTTCAGAAGTGGAAAAGGAACGGTTGCTGCTCAAATACCGTCTGACCTACCTGGCCGACACGGAGGTCAACTGGTGTCCGGAACTGGGCACCGTGCTGGCAAACGACGAGATCGTGAATGGGGTTTCAGAAAGGGGTGGACACCCGGTCGTCCGAAAGAAAACGGATTTCCTGTCGGGGTTTTCCCCTCATTGT
>CBDUBB010000050.1:0-10388 GCA_965365265.1 uncultured Flavobacteriaceae bacterium | reverse complement strand
TGCCCCCTGAATTCAGCCGTAAAATCAAAGTCCTTTTCCATAGGTCTCAGGCAATAAAGGGTTCTAGTTCCTCCAGTGAAATCCTGCCCTCGTACAGGGCCTTTCCGATAATGGCTCCCTCACAGCCAATACGTTTCAGTTGCCAAAGGTCGTCCACCTGGCTCACCCCCCCACTCGCAATCAAGGAGATCCCCGGCCGCTCCAAATCTTCCACCCCGCTTAGTCCAATCCGGGTTTCAGTGATCGCGGTTTTTTTCAGGAGCTCCCGGTAGAGCTGCAGGGATGGCCCCTCAAGCATTCCGTCCCTTCCGATATCTGTACAGATCACATAGTTAACCCCCTTTTGCTGATACCGGGTTACGAATGGGATCAGTTTTCGCCCGGTTTCCTCCTGCCAGCCGGATACCGAAATATACCCATCCCTGGCATCTGCCCCCAGGATGATGCGGTCAGGGCCATAACGCTCCAGCCAGGAAAGAAAAAGCTCCGGGTCGGTGGCGGCAATGCTCCCCCCCGTAATCTGTACGGCCCCGCTCTCAAAGGCTATACGGACATCCTCGTCCGATTTCAACCCCCCGCCGAAATCCACGGCAAGGCCGGTTTTTGTTGCGATTTTCTCGAGAACCCCGTGGTTGACAATATGGGCCGACCGCGCCCCGTCAAGGTCTACCAGGTGCAGGTGCTTAATCCCTGCATCCTCAAATTCACGAGCTACTTCCAGGGGATCCTCACGGTAGACTTTTTTGGATTCATACGCTCCTTTGGTCAGTCGCACACATTTCCCGTCTATCAGGTCTATTGCCGGTATGATTCGCATCCTTTGTTACAGTTTTAAGAAGTTACTAAGCATCAATGCCCCCGCTGATCCGCTTTTTTCCGGGTGAAACTGCACCCCAAAGAAATTATCCCGGGCCAGGGCTGCACTATAAGGCAGGCCGTAATCGCTGACAGCTATGGTCTCTTCACATAAAGGGGCGTAAAAGCTGTGGACGAGATAAATGTATTCGGATTCCCGCACGCCCTCAAAAAGGGGAGACTTCAGGTCGTGAATGCTGTTCCATCCAATTTGGGGCACCTTGAGGATCCCGTCAAACCGCAACACTTCCACATCGAAGATACCCATTCCTTCCGTGGGGCCCTCCTCCGAACTCTTGCACATCAGCTGCATGCCCAGGCAAATGCCCAGCACAGGTTGCTTCAACTCGGGGATAAGGGTATCCAAACCGCTTTGGGTGAGCTTTTCCATGGCACTGGAGGCTTCACCCACTCCCGGAAAAATGACCTTGTCTGCGCGGCGGATTCGCTCCGGGTCGGCACTGAGCTCCAAAGTATACCCCAGTCGCTGAAAGGCGAACCGGATGCTCTGAATGTTCCCGGCTCCGTAATCTACAATGACTATATCCATTTTCGTAACGTCCTGTCTAAAGCATTCCTTTGGTGGTAGGCAGGATCCTTTTTTCCGGGTCCCGCTTTACGGCCATCTTTATGGCCTTGGCAAACGCCTTGAAGATAGCCTCAATCTTATGGTGCTCATTCTGTCCCTCCGCCTTGATGTTCAAATTGGCCCTGGCACTGTCCGAAAAGGACTTGAAGAAATGCATGAACATCTCTGTGGGCATGTCCCCGATTTTCTCCCTTTTAAAATCCGCTTCCCAGACCAGCCAGTTCCGGCCCCCAAAATCAAGGGCCACCTGAGCCAGACAATCATCCATCGGAAGGCAAAAACCATAGCGCTCTATACCCATTTTATCTCCCAAAGCCTCATGCACGGCCGCGCCCAGGGCAATGGCTGTATCTTCTATGGTGTGGTGTTCGTCCACTTGCAGGTCCCCCCGGGTCCGGAGGTAAAGATCCATCTGCCCGTGCCTGGCCAGCTGGTCCAGCATATGGTCGAAAAATGCCAGCCCCGTTTTGATATCACTCTGACCCGTGCCGTCCAGGTTCACCTTAACCTGAATATCCGTTTCTGCAGTTTTCCTGGAATAGGCAGCTTCCCTGGGAGGGTTTCCCAACAGCTCGTAGATCCCCTTCCAGGAATCCCCTTCCCAGGCAATCACCTTTTTGAGTTCATCCCCGGAAGTCCTGACTTCACCCAGGCCCAGGTTTGTCTGGGTATTGATAAATATGCCCTTGCAGCCAAGGTTACGGGCCAATTCCATGTCTGTTAGCCGGTCCCCGATGACATAACTCCCTTCCAGATCAAACTGCGAACCGAAATAAGCCTGGAGCATGCCCGTACCCGGTTTGCGGGTTGGGGCCCTGTCCTCCGGAAAGGTCCGGTCGATATGTACCTCCTCAAATTTGATTCCCTCCTGTTCAAAACACCTGAGGATAAAGTGTTGCACCGGCCAGAAATCGGCCTCCGGGAATGCCTCCGTTCCCAATCCGTCCTGATTCGTCACCATTACCAGGTGGTAGTCCCCTTCTCTGGCGATCCTTCCCAGGTAGCCGAATACCCCGGGGTAGAACTCCAGCTTCTCAAAAGAGTCTATTTGCTCGTCTTCAGGCTCCCGGATCAGGGTGCCATCCCGGTCGATAAAGAGTACCTTCTTTTTTTTCATGTCAGTGTATTTTTTTCGAGCTCTCGCAGGGTTTTTAATAACACGGCATTTTCCTCCGGGGTACCCACTGTGAAGCGGAGGGTGTTTTCACAATGGAGCTGGGAGGACCGGTCCCGTACCACAATGCCTTTTTCGATCAGTTGGCGATACCGAATCCCGGCATTATCCACCCTTGCGAGTATAAAATTTGCATCGGTCGGGTACAACTCCTTCACCAGCCCGATGCCAGTCAGGGCCCTGGCCAGGTGTTCCCGTTCCTTTTTCAATTCGCGGATCATCGCCCGGGTACCATCGAGGTCTGCCAGGGCTTTCAATGCCGCCCGCTGGCTCAGTTCATTTACATTATAGGGAGGCTTTACCCGCTTCAGGTAGGCAACCACCGATTCATTTGCCAGACAGATCCCAAGCCGGATGCCCGCCATACCGAATGCTTTGGAAAGGGTTTGGGTGACTACCAGTCTCGGGAATTGCTCCAAAAGCGGTACATATCCATCATCCTCCGCAAAATCGATATAGGCCTCATCAATGACGACAATGCCCTTAAACTGCTCCAGCAATTCGAGGACACGCGAACGATCCAGGAGGTTTCCCGTCGGGTTGTTCGGGGAACACAGAAACAGGATCTTGGTGTTTTCAGTCACCTGCCTCAGGATTTCCGCCACATTGGGTTGAAAGGATTCCGTGAGCGGTACTTCGACGAGCCCAACCGTATTGACCCCTGCAAGCACCTTGTACATCCCATAGGTAGGGGGCAGTGTGATTACCTCATCCCGCCCGGGTTCGCAAAATACCCTGAAGAGGAGATCGAGGACCTCGTCACTGCCGTTTCCCAGGAGAATTTGACCCGTTCCCACGCCCCTGAGTTCTGAGATTCGCTCCTTGAGCTTCCTTTGATGGGGATCCGGGTACCTGTTAACCCCCGTGTCAAATGGATTTTCGTTGGCATCGAGAAAAATCATCTGCCTCCCATCCCCGCTGTATTCATCCCTTGCCGAAGAATAGGGCTTCAGGTTTCGAATACCTGGACGTACGAGTAGCTCTATTTCGTGGTTCATAGTTCCTCCTTAATCACTTCAATTGCGCTCCAGTGCGGTTCTGCGTATCTCAACTGCCCGGGCATGGGCCTTCAATCCTTCGGCATTGGCCATCACCTCCACCGCAGGGCCGATCTTCCTCAACCCCTCCTTGTCTATCCGCTGATAGGTGATGCTTTTTGTATAGCTGTCCAGGTTCACCCCGCTGTACTGGCGGGCGTACCCGTTTGTGGGCAGGGTATGATTGGTCCCGGAGGCGTAATCCCCGGCACTCTCCGGGGTATAGTTCCCCAGAAATACAGACCCCGCATTATATATCTCACCGAGCAGGTACGCCTCTTCCCTGTGGCAAATAATCAAATGCTCAGGAGCGTAGGCATTTACCATTTCCGCCAGGGCTTCCCGATTCTTCAGGAGGACGGCGCGGCTGTTGGACATGGCCTTTTGAGCGATTTCACGTCGCGGCAATTCCGCTAATTGCGCCTGCAGGGCATTGCGGACCGGATGGATGATTTCTTCCTGATCCGTTACCAACACTACCTGGCTGTCCGGGCCGTGCTCTGCCTGGCTCAGCAGGTCTGCAGCCACAAAATCGGAGACTGCAGTCCGGTCTGCCACCACAAGCAATTCACTGGGGCCTGCCGGCATGTCTATGGAAACGCCCAACCTGGCGGCCCATTGCTTGGCAGCTGTAACATACTGGTTGCCCGGACCAAAAATCTTGTAAACCGAGGGAATCGATTCCGTCCCGAGGGTCATGGCGGCTATGGCCTGAATTCCCCCAACCCGGCATAGGGTAGTAACACCACATCGCCTGGCAGCATACAGAATCGCGGGGTGCAGCTTCCCGTCAGGTCCCGGGGGTGAGCAGAGTACAATCTCACGACAACCCGCAATTTGGGCCGGGATCGCAAGCATGAGCACGGTGGAAAAAAGGGGCGCCGTACCTCCCGGGATGTAAAGTCCACCCCGTTGGATGGGGTGCTTTTCCTGCCAGCAGGCAACTCCTTCCTGAGTGGCCACCTCCACAGTAGCGGTGCGCTGGGCTGCATGGAACGCGTAAATGTTCTCGTAGGCCAGCTCGATCGCCTCCTTTAAGGCCTGGGGGACCTCCCTTGCCGCCGAGTCGATTTCTTCAGACGGAACCCGGATGTCCCCCAGGGGAACCTTGTCAAATTTTTCGGTATACCTTCTCAGGGCTTCATCTCCCTTTGTACCCACTTCCTCAAATACAGACCCTACCAGCGCTTCGAGGTCCCGGCTGTCAGCCACAGGACGCCTCAGGAGTTCTTTCCAGGCCCCTTTTTCAGGATATCGGACGACTTGCATAGCTTAGTGCGTTAGGGTTATAGGATCATTTTCTCAATAGGGCAGACCAAAATTCCCTCGGCTCCTTCTTTTTTCACCCGGTCGAGAACTTCCCAGAAACGATCCTTGTTAATTACGGTGTGAATCGAGCTCCAACCCGCTTCGGCCAGGGGCAGTACCGTGGGGCTTCGCATGCCCGGAAGCAATTCGATGATGGCTTCCAGGCGGTCGTTAGGCGCATTCATCAGCACATAGCGATTTTGCCGGGCTTCCAGAACAGACTGCAGGCGAAACCTGAATTGCTCCAGTATTTCCCGCTGGGCGGCCCCTATTTTTGGGGAAACCGCCAGGACGGCCTCACTTTGAAGCATTACCTCCACCTCCCTCAGATTGTTTTTAAACAGGGTACTCCCACTGGAAACGATGTCGCAGATGGCATCTGCCAGTCCGATGTTGGGTGCTATTTCAACAGACCCGTTGATGATATGAAGGTCCGCGGTTACTCCTTTATCGCGGAGAAAAGATTCCACCGTATTGGGATAGGATGTCGCAATGCGTTTGCCTTTCAGGTCAGCAATAGAACTATAGGGAGCCTCCTTGGGGATGGCGAGGGACACACGGCATTTTGAGAATCCCAGTTTTTCGACGATTTCGATACCACCCCCCTTTTCAATCAGGATGTTTTCCCCGATAATGGCCATGTCCACCACTCCGTCTTTTAGGTACTGGGGGATATCCCCATTCCTCAGGTAGAGGACTTCCATGGGAAAGTTTCGGGCTGAGGCCTTTAACTGGTCCCGTCCGTTGTCAATAGAGATCCCGCAGTCCTTCAGGATTTTCAGGGAGTCTTCATTTAGACGACCGCTTTTTTGAACCGCTATTTTTATAGTTTCCATAGGCATGCAAAGTTAAGGCATAAAAAAACCCGCTTGATTGCTCAAACGGGTTCAGGATTATCTTGAATTCACAACATACCTTCCTACCTCGCCTGAGCGATAGCTGAAAAATGATGATGTGAATGAAATTGTTTCATGACTGGTCCAAAATTAAGGCATAATATTTAGAACTCAAAAGCCCTTTGACCTAATTATTTCCTAAAATGATCGGCAGACCGGATTCGCCAGAACCTACCACAATTACCTTCGCATTGGGGGACTCGGCGAGTTTAAGGGTCGCATCAATGCCTTTGTCTTGAAGAATCTTGTCCGTGAGGGAGGCACTGAGGATTCGGTTGGCATCGGCCTTACCCTGGGCTTCAATAATCTGTCTTTGAGCTTCCTTATCCGCGCTGATAAGCCTGAACTCATACTCCAGGGACTCCTGCTCCTGCCTCAGCTTGCGCTCAATCGCATCCTTAATGGTAGGCGGAAGGGTCACATCCCGTACCAGGATTTCATTGAGCTCAATGTACTGATCATCCACGATCTTTTTGGTCTCCTCAAATATTTCCCGTTGGATGGCGTCCCTTTTTGAGGAATAGAGTTGTTCCGGGGTATAGCGGCCAACCACCGAACGCGCCGCAGATCGAATCGTCGGAAGGAGGATCCGGTTTTTGTACTCTTCGCCTTTTTCCTGATGCAGCAGTCCCAACTGCTCGTATTTGGGTTGGAACCAGGCGGAGGCATCCAATTGAATATCCAGTCCGTTGCTGGAAAGCACTTTCATTTTTTCAAACACCTCTTGCTGACGGACTTCGTAGATAAAGACCTTGTTCCAGGGCGCCACCAGGTGGAACCCTTCCCCCAGAGGGGGTTCATCCACTACCACACCATCCTGGAAGGTGCGGTAAAGAACACCGGCTTCCCCGGAACCAATGGTGATGGCGGATTTACTGATCAGGATGATGGCTACAATGATAGCCAAAATGGTCGGCAATGCTATTTTTGGTAATTTGTCCATAAGATTGTATCGTTTTTAAAGTAATCCATTGTATTTGCGAATAAACCACTCCGCTCCCAGGGCCGAGGCGATCAGGACGAGAAGCCAGCGGTAATCTATCAAAGATACGACATTTCGACGGCTTCGCCTTACCGGCCTGAAACGGTCCTGACCCAATAAACTGTCCTTCAGGCGGGTCATTTCGGAAGGATAGTAGAGCGCCCCCCCACTCTCCTCCGCCAGACGGTTCAGACCCTGGATGTTACTCCTCAACTGCTGATTTTCAAGTTCAAATGCCAGCAGGCGAAACTGCCCTGATTTTCGGAATTCCGTACCCTCAGCCACCACTTCAAAGGAATAGAAACCAGGTGCAAGATTGCTGATGTCAGCTTCGTAATATCCCTTTCCAAGCGGGATCGGATAGGAGGCCTGCTCCGTGCCTGTGCTGTCGTAGAGCTGCAGATTCAGTCTTGCCTGGGGATCAAACCGAAGGGCCTGGTCAAAAAAACGGGCCCGGATGACCGTGGGTTGCTGACCGTTGTACAGGGACTGGTACTCCAGGCTGAGACGTTCTGTATTCTGGCCCGCAGTAAGAAAGAGCCATAACTTACCCAGAATACTGTCAAAATCCTGGAACGTGCCACTTGAAGCAAATACATTCATCCGCCATTTCCAAATGCCGCTTCCAAAGATCACGGCTTCTCTCCGCTTCTCTCCCCTGATCAGGGCAAAAAGGGGCTCATTCAGGGAAACTCCCTTAACACGCTGGCCCAGCAGCCATTCATTTGGGGGGAAAATCTGATATTCCCCCAGGTCTCCCTCCAGGGGCGGAAAGTCTGATACGTCCCATTGCGCAACATCAAAATACCCGAATGACGGGTTGAGTTCAGGCAATAATTCTTCTTCCGGGCCGGCTTCCTCCAGGGTAAAACTACCCTGAACCGAATTCAGGAAGTTCCAGTCCGTCAACCCTCCTGTAATGGTCAAAAGGGGTGTTTGTGTATTCCCTAGGAGGTCGTAGGCCGATCGGAAGGAGTTATCAGGCTGGAAAAAGATCCAAAGGTCTGTGTCGCCTGCCAGGGAGGCTGCCTCCGTGGGCTTTACCACGCGGGCCTGCCGTTGTTCATTGGCCTCTATGGATCGTTTCAGCATTCCGAGATCTGGATGGGGGTGGGCTGAAACAATGGTGATCTGTGTGGTCTCATCGATAACTTCAATCCCTGCCACCTGGCGGTTGTTGCTTATATTGCGCTCGTCTTCCAGAGCCGGGACCGAGGCTGTAATCTGATGGTACCCGACTTTATCTGCCTTTAGAAGCACATTGACCCGTTCAGTAGATCTGCCTGCCTTCATTTGAAGGTCCTGTTGGAATACCCGCTTGCCGTTATCCAGAAGGGACAGGCTCAGGTCTGCCGGTCCCACACCGCTATAGGATACGAGGACTTCCACAGGGAACTGATTATCCAGAAACGCATACCGGTTCAGGTTCACCTGGTCAATCCTGATATCTTCATAGCGGGTCGTGTCTCCAACGACCACGGGATAGACGGGAGCATATGATTTGGCTTTCGCCCCCAGGCTCCGTCCCTGGTTTTCAATTCCGTCGGTTATCAGAACTACGGTTGCATTTTCGTCGAGATACCCCCTGGAAAGGGACTCCAGGGCCGAAGTTATATCTGTTCCGTTCTCTGAAAAATCCAGGCTGTCCGACCTGTGCAGTGACTTCCCGAAAACGTATGTGCTCAGGTCAAACCGATCCCCGAGTTGAGGATCCCCCCCAAAAAGTTCCCTGGCACGCAGTATCTGTTCTCTGGCCGGTTCCCTTCCCGCCGATCCGCTGTTATCCAGTAAGAGGATCAGTCCCTGTTTCTCTGTAAATGGGGTGACTTTCTCTATATCCAAAGGGATCAGCAACAGCAGAATCCCCATGAAGCCGATGAATCGCAATGAAGCAAGCAGGTATTTGGAAGGATAATTTTTCGAACGGAAAAAGTACAGGTACCAGACCCCTCCAAATGCAATGACTGCACAAAGCGCGATCCAGAGTACATTTTGGAAGGTCATTCAGTAGGATTTTTCCATTGGGTTTAAAACATCTTCCGGGAGGCAAACCTGTCCAGGAGATAAAGACCCAGGCTTAGCACTAAGACGATAAGCACATACCAAATCATGGGTGACGAATTAAGGTTATCCAATAAATCCGTCCGGACTGGCATGTCCCCGCTTCCGTTGGGATGCTTTTAGGTAAGCATTCCTCCATCTACGTTGAGCACCTGTCCGGTGATGTAGGAAGAGAGGTCCGAGGCCAGAAACAAACAGGCGTTGGCAACGTCCTCAGGGGATCCACCCCTTCTCAGCGGAATGGCATCACGCCAGGTCTGCACGGTCTTCTCATCCAGTTTTTGGGTCATTTCGGTTTCTATGAAACCAGGGGCAATGGCGTTGCACCGGATGTTGCGCGAGCCAAGTTCCAGGGCCATACTCTTGGAAAAGCCGATGATCCCTGCCTTGGAGGCAGCGTAATTGGCCTGGCCTGCATTTCCCTTGACCCCTACCACACTGCTAATATTGATGATGGAGCCGCTACGCTGTTTTAACAGGGTCCGCTGAATGGCCTTTGTCATGTTAAAAACAGACTTGAGGTTGGTGGCAATCACCTCGTCAAAATCCGCCTCGCTCATTCTCATCAGGAGGTTATCACGGGTAATTCCCGCGTTATTGATCAGCACATCCACGCCTCCGAAATCCTCAAGTACCTGGGCTACCAGGGATTCGCAATCTTCAAAGCTGGCTGCGTCGCTCTTATAGGCCCTGGCCATAACCCCCAGAGCTGTCAATTCATTCTGAAGTTCCATGGCTGGCCCTTCGCTACTGCTGTAGGTAAAGGCCACGTCGGCTCCGTGGTTGGCAAAGACAGTGGCAATTCCACGGCCTATACCCCGGCTGGCTCCGGTAATAATTACTTTTTTTCCTTCGAGGATTTTCATTCTATATGGTTTTGCTCAGTAGTCAATCAAAGATAATCTTCAAGGTACGAAGTATGCAATAAAAAATCCCGCCTGGGCGGGATTTTTATTAAAGCGTTAACGATTTCAGCCAAGTACTTCCAGAACCTTCATTCCGATACGGGCCGGGGAGTCCACCACGTGGATACCGCAATCGCGCATGATCCGTTTTTTGGCCTGGGCGGTATCATCGCTGCCACCTACAATAGCACCTGCATGGCCCATGGTACGGCCGGCCGGCGCCGTTTCTCCGGCGATAAACCCTACAACAGGCTTCTCAGAGCCACTTTCCTTATACCAGCGAGCTGCTTCAGCCTCCAGCTGCCCCCCGATTTCTCCGATCATTACCACGCAGCTGGTCTCGGGATCCTCGATCAGCAATTGCATGGCCTCCCGGGTGGTGGTCCCGATGATGGGGTCTCCCCCGATCCCGATAGCCGTAGAGATTCCCAGGCCCTGACGTACCACCTGGTCGGCAGCTTCGTAGGTAAGGGTACCTGATTTCGAAACAATTCCAACCCTGCCTTTTTTAAAGACGAACCCGGGCATGATGCCAACCTTGGCTTCCTCAGGGGTAATCACCCCGGGGCAGTTGGGACCTA
>CBDUBB010000049.1:0-10449 GCA_965365265.1 uncultured Flavobacteriaceae bacterium | reverse complement strand
TACATCCAGCGACGACTGGGCGCTTTCGATGAAAGGGTCGAGACGATCAGGAAGATCACGTCCGCCTCGTCGGCATAGGCTTCGATCCATGCCTGGCCAAGTTCCGGCCGATAGTTGTCGTCGATGAGCAATGCCATTCCCAGGCCGGCTTCGACACCGAGTCCGCGAAGCTCGTCGCATTCACATCGATGGCGTGCGTCCCGTCGCCCATCATATGGTCCGTGGCCGCAACGACGGGCCTCAGGCCGCATTTGTAAAACTCGCACACCGCGTGGGTGATCGGCCCGTGCGCCAGGCATTGCTCCCGCATCTGCACCAGCAGGGGTATCGTATCCGGGATCCCCGGACTCTTCACGCACAGGTCCGCCTTAAGGAGCCGGGCCACGGTATGTCCGCCTTCTTCCCAGTCAATGCCAGTCTGTATAAGAACTTCTTTATATGCTTCTTTTATGGGGCCCTGGTCCGAAACAAAGACCTCGTAGCCCTCTTTCTTGCCCAAAATTGCGGCCCCTGTACCGCTTTCACCCCCGCCGAGGACTGCCAGGCGCCCTCCGCGTTTCAACAAAATATCCCCTGTGGCCTTTAACCCGTCCGAGACCATGATCAGCGGATCTTAAGGGTAACGATCGTGATGACGGCCAACAGGATCCCTATGATCCAGAAGCGGGTCACGATCTTGCTTTCGTGGTACCCCTTTTTCTGATAATGATGGTGCAGGGGTGCCATCAGGAAGATGCGTTTGCCCTCACCGAACTTCCGTTTGGTATATTTGAAATAGCTCACCTGCATCATCACGGAAAGGGATTCTGCAAAGAAGATCCCACACAGGATCGGGATCAGTAATTCCTTGCGAACAATCAGGGCAATCACCGCGATGACCCCCCCGATGGTAAGGCTGCCGGTATCACCCATAAAAACCTGGGCCGGGTAGGCATTGTACCACAGGAACCCGATTAGGGCTCCCACGAAGGCCGTGATAAAAACCACGAGTTCCCCCGCACGCGGGATAAAGAATATATCCAGGTAATCGGAAAAGATCACATTACCGGACACCCAGGCAAAAATCCCCAGGGTCAGGACGATAATGGCCGAAGATCCGGCTGCAAGCCCATCGATCCCATCGGTTAGGTTGGCTCCGTTGGAAACAGCTGTCACGATAAAGATCACAATGGGGATAAACAGGATCCAGGCGTAGTTCTCGGCCCCCTCCCCGATCCAGGAGATCCATTTTGCGTAATCCAGCTGGTTATTCTTGAAAAACGGCACATTGGTCATCAGCGATTTGACCTCTCCCCCTTCCACCTGCGCCAGCTCATACTCCTGAGTGATCACGGAATAGTTCTTTTCCTTGACGGTCACCTCCGGATGAAAGTAAAGAGTTGCCCCGACGATCAGCCCGAGGACTACCTGACCGAGGATCTTAAAACGACCCTGAAGGCCCTTTTTGTTCTTTTTAAATATCTTGATGTAGTCATCGATGAACCCGATGACCCCCATCCAGAGCATGGTGCCGATCAACAATAGTACATAGACATTGTCCAACCGGGCGAAAAGCAGGGTTGGGATCAGGGTGGCCAAAATGATTATAATCCCGCCCATGGTAGGGGTACCCGTTTTTTCCTTCTGCCCTTCGAGTCCAAGGTCCCGTACCGTCTCCCCGACCTGTTTCCTGCGTAGCAGCCCCATGATCCGTTTCCCATAGACCGTGGCGAGGATCAGAGAAAGAAGCACTGACATACCCGCCCTGAAGGTGAGAAACTGAAAGAGCGTAGCCCCGGGAAGCTGGTATTCGCTCTCCAAATACTCGAATAGGTAGTACAACATGGCTCCTTCTTTCGTTTATCCGTTTCTCAGGCGTTTGTCTCCTGCTTTTCCAATTCCTCTTTAACTATTTCGTAATCGTTAAAATCCGTGCGTACCCCATTAATTTCCTGATAGGTTTCATGGCCTTTCCCGGCCACAAGGATAATATCTCCGGGGTCTGCGAGCTTACAAGCCGTACGAATGGCCTGCCTGCGATCCTCTATCGAGATGACCTTGCGGGTATTCTGGGGTTCCACCCCGCTTTCCATCTCCCGGATGATCGTACCGGGATCTTCCGAACGGGGGTTATCCGAGGTAAAAATGGCCGTAGTGCTCATTTCTGAAGCGATATGCCCCATGACCGGACGCTTAGACTTGTCACGATCACCACCACACCCCACGACGGTGATGACGTTCTCATTTCCAGTCCTCAATGCATTGATTGTATTCAATACATTTTTAATAGCGTCCGGCGTATGGGCATAATCAACAATAGCTGTTATGCGTTTCTTCGAGACGTAATACTGAAACCTCCCATCTACGGTTTTCAACTTACTTAGCCCCTGCAGGGTCTCCATGGTTTCCAGTCCCAACAGGGAGGCAGTGGCGTAAATGGCAAGGAGGTTATAGGCGTTGAATTCCCCGATAAGCTTGGTCCAGACCTCCTGATCGGCAATCTTCAGCAGCTGGCCATCCATTTGTTGTTCGAGGATCTGGGCCCGGAAATCCGCATAGGATTTAAGGGCATAGGTATATTTGCGGGCCCGGGTATTCTGTATCATGAACAGCCCGTTCCGGTCATCGGCATTGGTAAGCGCAAAAGCCAATTTGGGAAGGCCGTCAAAGAGTTTTTTCTTCGTATTTCGGTATTCCTCAAAGGTCTCGTGGTAATCCAGGTGGTCGTGGGTGAGGTTAGTAAATACGGCCCCCTGAAAATGCAATCCCTCTGACCTTCCCTGGGCAATGCCATGGGAACTCACTTCCATGAAACAGTATTCGACCCCAGCTTCGTTCATCAGGGCAAGATGCCTGTTGATGGTCAGCGCATCCGGCGTTGTCAGGCGGGTTTCATATTCCGCATCATCGACGAGGATCCGGATCGTGCTCAGGAGTCCCACCTTATACCCTGCAGACTTGAAAAGCTGATACAACAAACTGCAGATGGTCGTCTTTCCGTTGGTCCCTGTCACCCCAAGCAGTTTGAGGTTTCGGGAGGGATTTCCGTAAAAGTTGGCCGCCATAATGGCCAGTGCTTTCTGGCTGTCGGCCACTTCAACGTAGGTCACTCCATCCCTTAGGCTTTCGGGAAGCGCCTCGCAGATCACAGCAACAGCTCCCTGTTGAAGGGCCTTGTCGATAAAGCCGTGCCCGTCTGCCTGGGTTCCCCGGATGGCTATGAACACATTCCGGGTCGTTACCTTTCTGGAATCAAAGCACAGCTCAGACACCTCCGTGGCCGTAGGGCCACTGACAGCCTTCAGGGATACCCCGAATAACAGGTCTTTGAGCTGTTTCATGAGAGTTCCAGGATTATTTTTTTAACTTCCTTGAGGTTCGTCCCCTTGGATACGGATTGTTTCTTGACCTTGCCGTTGCCACGCACCTCGACCTGTAATCCCAGGTTTTCCAGCAGGGATACGGCGTCCATCCCGCTCATCCCCCTCAAATCAGGGAGTTTTTCCAGGTTTTGACGGGCCACGGAGAAATAGGACTCGTAAGCCTGTTGAAGGCGGTCTGTTTCTACTTCGAGGGATGCGATTTTTGATACCAGGGGCTTGTTGGAAATGATCTTGCGGGCCACGGACTTGAAGACCGGGCCTGCCACATCGGCCCCGTAATACCCCACGCTCTTATCCGGCTCGTGGATTACCACGATGCAGGAATACTGCGGATCGTCAGCCGGGAAATACCCGGCAAATGTTGAGATATACCCCAGTTTTTCCGGATCCCTGGAAGCGTAGTTCTTTTGGGCTGTTCCCGTTTTGCCCGCAAGGGACAGGTAGGGCGAATCCAGCCGGTGGCCGGTACCGTGTTCCTCAGCCACTACATTTCGAAGCAACTGCTGAACTTTTTTTACGGTTTCAGGAGCACATATGGCAGGGTTGAGTACTTCCTTGTCGAAGCGCTGTACCGTCCTGTTCCATTCACGGACTTCTTCAATGAGCCGGGGGCGTAATAATTCCCCGTTATTGGCAATGGCGTTGTAGAATGCCAGGGTCTGCAATGGCGTGAGGGAAACCTCATACCCATGGGACATCCAGGCCAGGGAAATCCCGGACCAGCCTTTGTCTCCCGGGCTTCGCAGCACCGGCCTGCCTTCTCCCTTTATCGGCATGCCCAGCTCCTGGTGAAGGTTCATGCTCTTGAGCCTGTTTACAAAATCCTGGGGGCGCTCCTTGTAGTTCTCGTGGATTATCTTGGCAAAGGCCGTATTCGAGGAGACTTCAAAAGCCCGGGCAACACTGATCTTTCCATAGCCGCCCAGACGGGAATCCCGCACCACCCGGTCATAGATCCTCCAGTATCCCTTTTCTGTATCCACTACCGTGCTGGTATCCACAACCCCGTCCTCCAGTGCCGCCACCAGTGACATAAGCTTAAAGGTGGAACCAGGCTCGTGGGACTCTCCAATAGCGTAATTAAGTCGTTCGTAATAGGTGCCCTCCTCTGTGCGACCCAGGTTGCTGATGGCCTTGATCTCCCCGGTTCGGGTCTCCATCACAATCACCGTACCGTGTTCGGCCTTGTAGTGTTCCAGCTGTCGGAGAAGCGCATGGTGGGCGATGTCCTGGATATTGATATCAATGGTGGAAATCACATCATACCCGTCCTGGGGTTCGATGATGTTGTCCAGTCCGATGGGTTTCCACTGTCCCTTGGCGATCTTTTGCTTAAGCCGTTTTCCCTCTATACCCCTCAGATAGCGCCCAAAAGCTCCTTCCAGCCCCACCCGGGTGGCATAGCCATTCTCGTCATACCGCTCATAGCCAACGCTGCGCTCTGCAATTTTTCCCAGGGGGTGTTCCCTGACGGTTTGCTGTTCTACGATCATCCCTCCCTTGTAAGGGCCTTTCTCAAAAAGAGGGAATTCTTTCACTGCCATATACTCCGAATAATCGAGGTTACGGGCTATGAGTGCATACCGGTTTTTGGAGGCACGAGCCTTTCGGAGTACATTTTCATAATGGGATGCCGGCCTGTCCAGCAACCGGCCCAGTTCCCTGGAAAGCGGGCCGACCCCTGCTTCAAAATCGGTTGCAGAAACCGTTACGGCGTCGAAACGAATGGTGTATTTAGAAACGGAGGTTGCCAGCAAACTGCCATCATCGGAATACAGGTTGCCCCGGTTCGGTTCGATGGTGAACATCTTTTCGGTCCGCTGCATGGCCAGCTCCCTGTATTTATCTCCATCCACGGTCTGTATATTCACCAGCTTCACCATTACGGCAATAGCAAACAGGAACATACCCCCTGAGACCAGGTATAGTCGTACCAGTATATGTTTTGGGGTGTCTGACACTAGTACTGTTCGGTTTTGGAAACGATTATTTTTACAGGCGGGGTCTCTGCCGGGAGCAAACCGACTTCACTGACGGATTCGCGGATGGTGGATTCCAGTTTGAGCCGCTGGGCCCGGGAGCGGATCTCTACGAATTCACTCCTGAGTTGCTTAACCTCCTCATTTAAAGCAGCTATTTCATGCACTTTCCTGTCGGCAGAATGAGAACTGGCGATCATAATGGTTGCCAAAAGGGAGGCAAAGACGATAAACAACCAATTTTTTGGAGCATGCCCGCTCACCAAAAAGGTCCCTTTCAACAAGGCCACCAATCCTTTTTTCATACCTTATATATTCTTACTTACTATTTCTATCCGTTCTGCCACCCGAAGCTTTGCACTCCTCGCCCTGGGGTTGGCACTTATTTCTTCCGCTGACGGAACCACGAGTTTTCCCACACTTTTAAAGGGGACCAGTGGATTACCGTAAAAGTCCTTTTCGACTTCCCCCTCGAACTTCCCGCTGCGAAAAAAGCGCTTGACCAGCCGGTCTTCCAGGGAGTGGTAGCTGATCAAACTCAGCCGTCCCCCGGTTTTAACCAGGTCTGCGGATTGCATCAGCAATTCCTTGAGAGCCTCCAGCTCCTGATTGACCTCCATCCGAATGGCCTGATACGCCTGGGCCAGCCCTTTGTTTTCCTTGCCGCGTTGCATAAAAGGGCGTATTACCTCGTTTAGTTCGCCCGTAGTTTCAATGGGTTTTCGCTCCCTTGCCTCTAAAATGGCGCGGGAAATAGCCCCGGCCCGCTTGAGCTCTCCGAACCTGAACAAAACCTCCCTGAGGCGCTCCATGGGATAGGAGTTTACCACTTCCCGGGCGGAGAGGGATTCCTTTTGGTCCATTCGCATATCGAGGGACGCATCCAGACGGGTTGAAAACCCGCGCTCCGCCCTGTCGAATTGATGGGAAGAAACCCCGAAATCCCCAAGGATTCCATCAACTTTCAGAATGCCATAGAACTTCAAATACTGTTTTACAAACCTGAAATTGGCGTTGATCAACTCAAATCGCCCATCCTCCGGCTTGTTTTCCAGGGCCTCTGCATCCTGGTCGAATGCGAATAACTTTCCGTCAGGCCCCAGTCTTTTTAAAATCTCCCTGCTGTGCCCCCCTCCTCCGAAGGTGACATCCACATAAATTCCATCCTTGCGAACGGCAAGTCCGTCCACGGACTCCTTCAGCAGAACAGGGTTATGATATTTCATCCCCGTCATCCCCCATCACCTCTTCAGCCAGGTCCGCGAAATCGGCAGCCGTTTCTTCCAGGATCGTCTCATAGGCATCTTTGTCCCAGATCTCGATAATATTGATAGCCGAACTTAGCACGACCTCCCTGTCGATTCCGGCGACTGCCATCAGGTTCTTTGGGATCAGCAACCTGCCGTTCCCATCGATTTCAACCAGCTTGACCCCTGCCGTAAAACGGCGGATAAAATCGTTGTTCTTCTTTTTGAAGCGGTTCTTCCGGTTCATTTTCTGCATGAGCTCATTCCACTCAGACATGGGATAGAGCTCCAGACAGGGCTGGAAAACCGAACGCTTGATAACAAAACCTTGACTGAGAATAGGAACCATCTGGTTCTTCAGGGCAACAGGGATCATAACACGCCCCTTTGCATCGGCTTTGCATTCGTATGTACCTATAAAAGAGGTCACAAAAAAGTTGGTTGATTTATTTTATGAACTCAAATATATAGAAATTATTACCACATTTTACCACATATTCCCACTTTGTTGATAATTTTTGTTCATTTCAGCTACCGTAACATCCTTTAGAACCATAAATACCGGGGGTGTCCAGGTGGGAAGAATCTATCGCAATCCCCGGTTACAGGCAGCGGATTCACCTGGAATCCCAAGGGGATTCCAGGCCTTGCTATTGGGGGGAATTGCCTATATTTGCCAACTGAAAAGAAGCCTAAGGCGGAATGGAAGAACAGATCATAACGGACGGCAGGTACCGGTATATCGAATTCGGGGAGGGCACCCCCATGATTATCCTTCACGGATTGATGGGTGGCCTGAGCAACTTCGAAGGGGTAACCAGCTATTTCCCTGAGAAAGGCTACAAGGTTCTGGTCCCTGAACTCCCCATCTATGACATGCCGCTGCTTAAGACGAACGTCAAGAATTTCGCCAAATTCCTTGAAGAATTCATAGAATACAAAGGGCTCAAGGACGTTATCCTGTTAGGGAATTCCCTGGGTGGTCATATCGGGCTTTTGCACACCAAACTCTATCCTGAAATGGTGAAAGCCCTGGTGATTACAGGCAGTTCAGGCCTGTATGAGAGTGCCATGGGGGACGGATATCCCAAAAGGGGGGACTACGAATTCATCAAGAAGAAGGCCGAGGATGTCTTCTATGACCCCAAGGTTGCCACCAAGGAAATCGTGGATGAAGTCTATGCTGCGGTAAACGACCGGATGAAACTCATCAAAACCCTTTCCATTGCCAAAAGTGCCATTCGCCACAATATGGCAAAAGACCTTCCCAAGATGAATACACCTACCTGTATTATCTGGGGTGAAAACGATTCGGTGACCCCGCCCAACGTGGCAGAGGAATTCCACCAGCTGCTGCCGGATTCAGATTTGTTCTGGATCCCAAAATGCGGCCACGCACCTATGATGGAACATCCGGAAGATTTCAACACCATCCTGGAGGCATGGCTCAAAAAACGGGGCTTCTAGAAATCCAGGCCTAAAGCCCTTCTTCCTGCAGGGCGCTAACTTTTCCACTTATGAAAATTACCTCAGCAGAATTTGTTTGCAGCAATACGGAGGTAGCCAAATGCCCGGGCGAACCCCTTCCGGAATATGCCTTTATAGGGCGTTCCAATGTGGGAAAGTCTTCGCTCATCAACATGCTTACAGGACGAAAAAGCCTGGCCAAAACCTCGGGAAGACCTGGTAAGACACAGCTCATAAACCATTTCATTATAAATAAGGACTGGTTCCTGGTGGATTTACCCGGATATGGCTATGCGCGGACCTCCAAAAAGCAAAAAGCCACTTTCCAGAAACTCATCGACAAATACTTCACAAAGCGAAACCAGTTGCTGGCAGCTTTCCTGCTGGTGGATATCCGACATGAGCCCCAGCCCATAGATCTGGATTTCATGGAATGGCTCAATGAAAAGGGCATTCCCTTTTCCCTGGTTTTCACCAAAGCGGATAAACTAAAACCAGGGGCCAGGGAACAGGCCGTAGAAAGGTATCAGGAAAAAATGAACGCCCGGGGTTGGGTGGAGATGCCGCCGTATTTTATTACCTCGTCCTCAAAAAATCTGGGCAGGGAAGACGTGCTTGAATATATCGATGGGGTGAACAGGGCTTTTCGGGGATCCGGCAAAGATCAAAGCTAGTTTCAAATAGTTGTAATTTGCAGATTACTGGAGGGGAAAGGGGCCCCACCCACCCACGTTCAATCTACCAATCCGCCCTGCAATCCCATTGCAACCCAGCACAAAACAGTTTGAATAATCAGGTTAGCCAGCCAGTGCAATTCTCAGCTTAAGCTCTTTTAACAGACCTTCCAGGTTTTGGAGCTGCTTTATTTCAGCTTTAGATAATAGGATTTGCCACTTCTCAGAGGTCCTCATGAGAACCACAGGAAGCTCCAGCCCTGGAAAATCCGCTTCTATCGAAGACTTTTTGAATTGATCTCGATGATAAAACACAACTTCACGCGCCGTGGATTCAAGGAATTTGGACCAGTCAGTTTTTGGGCCGGCGAGTCCGTGGGTGAGCTGGCAAAGCTTGCAGGAATAGGTCTGGGGGCTGACCACTTTGTGAAGGCTGTCCAAAAGGGCATGCTTCAGGCCTCCGTCTGCGTTCCACACAAACACCAATGTTCCTTCTGTGAATTCCCTGGTTACTGCCATCGTCCATACTTGGTAGGATCTGAACAACAATCCTTACAAATCCTACTGGTTCTTATTGCTTTGGGAATGCGTGTATTTTGCAGGGGTATGCACTAATTTAGTGCCTTGGGGAGGGGGGCTACCCCCCGGAACCCCGATATAAAAACATCCCTCCTGCCCTATCTATTATGCTACAAAGCAACCAAAGATAGCCCCTGGCATGTTCCTGACCCATTCGCGCCCGCTGCTTTTAACCTTTTCTTATAATCATCTGGCGAAGTTGGTTTGTAACTTGTGGCTGCTTTTAACAACCCTTGAAGCTTATGGACAAAGTAATACATAGGGCAGACACCCGCGGCTATGCCAACCACGGTTGGCTGGAGAGTCACCACAGTTTCAATTTTGCGAGTTACTACAACCCGCAGCGGATGCAGTTCGGTGCCCTTCGGGTACTTAACGATGACCGGGTAGCGCCCGGCATGGGCTTTGGCACCCACCCACACCAAAACATGGAAATAATTTCGATTCCACTGGAAGGAGACCTGGAGCATAAGGATAGTATGGGGAATACGGCAGTGATCCGGCAGGGGGACGTACAGGTCATGAGTGCGGGAACCGGCGTCCAACACAGCGAATACAACAAGAACAGGGACCGGGAAGTGGCCTTCCTGCAAATATGGGTGCTCCCGGACCGGCCTAGTGTCACCCCGCGATACGATCAAATCACCCTGAACCAGGAGGATCTAAAAAACACCTGGTTTACGCTCCTGGGTCCGCGGGATAAACACGACGGTCTTTGGATTCACCAGAACGCCTGGTTCCACATGGGTGAATTCAGCAAACAGGATACAGCCACGTATACCATAAAGGAGAATGGAAATGGCCTGTATGCGTTTGTCCTGGAAGGCAGGGTTCAGGTCGGGGATGAAATCCTGGAGCGTCGTGATGCGCTGGGGGTTTGGAATACCGCAGAGGTAGCATTCCGGATGGAAGACAATAGCCGGCTGCTCCTGTTGGAAGTACCGATGTCCAACTGACGTTCCGCATTTTTAAATTATGAGGTTTGTCATGTCCCGTCTCGTGCGGAGATATTAGCTTTATGCAGATATAACTCCAGGCTCCATGAACAAAATAACCTCTATCCTCGTTCCGTATGATTTTTCCGATGCTGCAAAAACAGGCTTCCGCTATGCTGTGAACTTTGCCGGGCACCGCCCTGGAA
>CBDUBB010000048.1:0-10497 GCA_965365265.1 uncultured Flavobacteriaceae bacterium | reverse complement strand
CGACCGAAAAAACGGGGCACTCTACAACGGGACTTTTACAGAAAACAGCAGGAGTCCATTTGAACTTAACCAGATAGGTGGGGTTTGGGTTTTCCGTAACATGGGGGGCTCCCCCTGGAAAAAACTGGCAATGAGCGCGAACTACGACCTGGTCCAGAATTTTGACAATGATATGGTCGTCAGGGGGCGTTCTCAGGTGGGAATAGACCAGTACTTCCTGACATTTGCACAGGGGGTTCCACTCGGGCCCCTGCGGGTACAGGACGGGGAGTTTATCGAAGACGCCTACCTGGATATTGGAGGCAGTCTTGGATTCGGCCCACAACAGGCTTTCCTGGGATTTCAGTCCGGATTTATAGACCCTGTTAACCCCGACGATGACAATAACACGGAGTATTTCTCAAACGCCACATACAATTCGGTTGACCAGTACTATGTGCAGACCACAAACGGCTATAACAGCAAATTCACGATGAACTTTGCCGGCCAGTATGAGGATTTCCTCTATGTGGGCGCTTCCCTGAATTTTCATTCAGTCCTCTATGAGCGGGTTACGCAACTGACTGAGAGCGGGTATGACGCCACTTCTGCCATTCAATCCGGATTATTCGACAATTTTCTGCAAACCCGGGGAGGGGGATTTTCCTTCGGCCTCGGCGCCATCGCTAAACTCGGTGATATAGTTCGCCTGGGGGCCAGCTATCAGTCCCCTACCTGGTATGACCTTGCAGACGACTTTTCTCAACGGGTAAACAGTGATTTTCCGGATAAAAACCCGGACATCACATTCATCGATTTTAGGATTGTAAACCTCTATCAGCGCTATACCGTTAAGGCCCCCGCGAGGTATACCGGGAGTCTGGCCCTGGTTTTTGGCAACAGGGGTTTGCTGAGTTTTGATTACGGGTATCAGGACATGTCTAGCGCTGAACTACGACCCACTTCAGATCCCAATTTCAACTCCGAAAACAGCTTTATCTCCCAACAACTCGGTGGTGTCTCCACCTTCCGCCTGGGAGGTGAGTACCGACTGGGGCAGGTAAGTCTGAGGGGCGGGTACCGATACGAACAAAGCCCTTATAAGAACAATGCAGACTGGAGCGATCTGGATGGATTTTCTACGGGAATCGGATTTGCCTTTGGGGCAAGCCGTCTGGATTTTGCCTACAGCCGTTCAGAACAAACAACCCCTCAATACCTGCTGGATATCGGCCTTGCGGGTGCCAGCATAAACCGGGTAAACAGCTATTATACGCTGTCCTATACCCTGAACTTCTGAGGAAGGAAACCTTATAAAAATCGGCAAAAAGCCGATTTTTTTTATCGTTTCAGGCTGAAATGAGACCGCAGTACCTCGGTGATGGGCTGTCCGTTCTCCTGACGCGTATATTCGAGGCGAAACCAGTAATCGGAAGAAGGCAGCGGCCGTCCGTTAAAGGTCCCATCCCAGCCAGGACTGGACTCATCGAGCTGCTTGAGCAATTTACCATACCGGTCGAAGATAAAAACCACCGGGTCCGTTAAGGTTTCAATCCCACGAATGTTCCATCCGTCGTGGATGCCATCCCCGTTTGGGGTAAAGAATTTAGGGTACCCCACCACCAAAAAGGGAATAGGCTGGGTAGCACCGCACCCATTGGTGTCGTTTACTACCACCGTGTTCTCCCCCGGAGGGAGGTCCCTGAAGATGGGGGAATCCTGGAATTCTCCCCCGTTTACGGCATATTCGTAGCTGCCGCCCCCCTGAACCACAATTTCCACGTCGTTGCTGTCTGAGAGATCGCTCAGGATATCCACCCGGACAGGGCCGGGAACCCCATAGAAGATGATTTCTATGTCATCCGTAAAGGTTCCGCCGGTACCGGTGAGGATCTCTACAAAATACCTGCCGGAATTCGGACTGCTCACTGTATAGGTAGTCTCAGTTGGTCCGTCGGCAAGGATCCGGTCAGGCACTCCGTCCCCATCGGAATCCAAGGACCAGGTGACATTGGCGATGTCAGGTCCGGCAGGAGAATTCAGGGCACTCAGGACAATATCCGGATCCCCGTTGCAGGCGGCGATATCCAACCCAAGGAATTCATCCCGAAGGGTGCAGTCCAGGGCGGTGTTCTGGTCAGCATCCACGGAAGAGCCCGTGAAGGTAAGGGTGTAGGCCTCGGCGTCCCCGTCAAAATTGGTGTTGTAGTTGTTGATAAGCAGGTAGTAGACCTCTCCTGCACGAACTTCAAGCCACTCGTCATAGGTATTTTGGCTGCCCTTGACAAAGGGGGCCCCTTCCTGCCCGTTTGCCGGGTTGACCCCTATCCCCGTGAACCCTGTGTCATTTACCTCATAATTGCAGCGGATGGGCTGGGCATCCCCACTGCTGATGGAGGCGCAGTCCACATCCGGCCCGTAGAGGGCAAAATCCCATTCTGCAGTAATGATCCCTGTCGCGGAAGGGAGGGCCTCAATATCGAAACCTATCTGTCCGTCCGTACCTGCCCGGAAGACGAACCACGAGGTATTGTTTTCAATGTTTGCAGATATGTTGCTTCCCTTCTCAAGGCATCCGGTTTGCCGGATCACGTCCGGGTCAAAATCATCCACATCCCCGCTCCCATCGGCTACCCAGGTCATTGCAGAATCTGCGCAAACCGGGATGGCGGAACGACAGTCAGGTGAGTTCTGTGCCCCGGCCAGGGCAGGCAGCAACAAAACACCCAGCAAGCATCCTAAAATTCTTGTCATAGCGGGCAGGCTGTATCTCGTATTATATAACTTGGGACGTTCAGATTTAGTATGATCCCCATCGACTTTTAGACTAACGGTTTCCGTAGGCAGAAAATTCCTATCGCTTAAGGGCAAAATGGGCTTTGAGATACCGGGCGGTAACCCTTTGGCCCTGATCATCCGTGTAGTTCAGGCGAAACCAGTAATCTGTAGCCGGAAGGGGGTTCCCGTTGAAGGTGCCATCCCAGCCCGCACTGGTCTCGTCCAGTTGCTTCAGCAGTTTCCCATACCTGTCAAAAACAAAAACCGTAGGATCTGTAAGTTCGGCAAGGCCGCTGATATTCCAGAAATCGTTCCGGCCGTCCCCATTGGGAGTGAAAAACGTGCTGAATCCTACCACGGTAATAGTCTCTGTCAACGATCCGCAACCTATGGTGTCGCGCATGTGCAGGGTGTGGTTTCCCGCGGGAACACCGGTAAATACAGGGCTGCTTTGAAACGGTCCGTCGTTCAGGGCGTATTCAAATGTTCCATCCTGGGCCGGCTCTACAGTGATCGTGTTCGATACCTGAAGATCTTCCACAAGGATCTGGCCAATACCAGGTGGCACTGAAGCAATAACCGTCACCGAATCGATTACCTCACACTGAATCCCACCCTCGTTCCGAACTGCCGTAAGGGTATATATACCAGGTTCCGTCGCCGTTATCCTGGGGGTTGTGGCTCCTGTACTCCAGCTGTAGGATACCCTTTCTTCCGGAATAACCGGCCCCAAAAGGGGTTGACTAACTCCCGAACAGAGGAAGGCCTGTTCCGGAAGATCCAGTTGTGGGGGGACTACCAAGATGAAGTCAAAACTGCGTGAGGCATCGTAACACAATGGGTTTTGAAGGGAAGTTACCCGGTAATACACCGTGCCCGAACCACTGCCCGGACTCCAGTCCGCAGGAAGGGGGTGGATTCCCTGGTCAGCCTCCTGCTGGGAAAGGTGGTAGCTCACCGAGAAAGCATCCGGGGACTGAGGTCCCAGGGCTTCGTTATCCAGGGAATGGAGATCAAAATTCAACGCGGCACAAAGGTTCCTGTCCGCTATCTCGTAGGCCATGGCTGCAGGGCTGAATGCCACCTGAACCTGGCTTACGATTGCCTGTCCGCCAGGCAGGGCTACCCGCACCTGGTACACGGCAGAGGTGACCGCCAGATAGTCAGGACCCGTTTCTCCCGGAACGAGCGTAAACCCGGATCCGGTATCCATATACCACTCATAACCGGTTGCTTCATCCGTAGTTGCATCGAGCAGTACAGGATCCCCCTCGCAGGCCGCCACTGGTGGCCCCAGAAGGTTATCCACAATAGTGCAGTCCAGGGCATCGGTGGGGTGCTCCACGAAAATCTCCCCGCTGAATTGTATCGAAAATCCGGAGTTGGTATTGCTGAAATTGTTGATCAGGAGAAAATATTCCTCCCCTTCGCTGACTTCCAGCCAGGGCTCGTACAGGTAAGTGTCCATACCGCCTGTGGGGGGCTCCCCCACTCCCATAAAGACCTCTGCATCCTGGTTGTCAAAAAAATTACAGCGGACCGGTTCTCCAAGATCTCCGCAGTCCGAAGCCCTGTAGAGGGCGAAGTCCCAGTCCTCGGAGGCATCAAAGCCAATATTAAAGCCCAATTGACCGGAAGCCCCGGTCCGGAACCGGTACCAGGCCGAATTGGATTCTATGTAGCCGGAAAGGGTTCTTTCAAGACAACCCGATTCATCCAGCCCTCCGAAGTCATTGGCACCATATCCCTGAACCCCGCCGCTTATGGGTGTATTGCTGCAAATAGGGATCGCACTGACACAGTCCGGGGAGATTTGTGAGAACAGGTGGCTGCAGGTCAGCAGGAATCCAACGATCAGAAGGTGGTTTTTCCAGGGCATGGAATGTGGGATGCTACTTTTGAATTTAAAAATAGCGGTGGGTGCGGCTTAACACTAATTTATGTTGTGTAGCCCCGTAAATAGGCCATAAAGTGCCATTTTATGTATATCTTTGACCTTTGTAAATTTCATGTCTGATGAAAATTGATCCGGCTTTGGAGACTTCACAGGATTCCTTCGGGGACGACCATTTTTCCGCTTCGGAAGAGACACCGATGCGGGAAGATGCTTTTATACTGAGTGACGCCGAAAAAATCGAGCGCATTTCCCAGAATGTCAGGGATATTATGCTCACCCTGGGGCTCGATCTCGAAGACGATAGCCTGAATGGGACCCCGGACCGGGTGGCAAAAATGTACGTAAAGGAGATTTTTGGAGGCCTGCATCCGGATCGCCAGCCAAAATCCTCTACGTTCCGCAACAAATACAAATACGGGGAAATGCTGGTAGAGAAGAACATCACGGTATACAGTACCTGTGAACACCACCTGCTTCCCATAGTTGGAAAAGCCCATATCGCTTATATTTCAAACGGTTCGGTCGTTGGTCTGTCCAAGATGAACCGCATTGTGGATTACTACGCCAAAAGACCACAGGTACAGGAACGGATGAACATCCAGATCGTACGGGAACTTCAAAAGGTCCTTGGCACCAAGGACGTCGCCTGCGTGATCGACGCCAAACACCTGTGCGTCAACTCCAGGGGTATCCGGGATGTGGACAGCAGCACGGTTACGGCCGAATATGGAGGGCGCTTCAAGGAGGAGGCGGTACGGAGGGAATTTCTCGACTACATCAATCTGGAAACCGAATTCTAAGGAATTTTGCCTATGGCCCTTTATGAGGAACAGACCCTGAAGATCTACAATTCCCTTAACAGTCAGAAAGAAGTTTTTAAACCCATACACGAAGGCCACGTGGGGATGTATGTCTGTGGCCCAACCGTATACAGCAAGGTTCACCTGGGGAACTGCCGAACCTTTATGTCCTTCGATATGGTCTACCGGTACCTGCTCCACCTCGGATACAAGGTCCGGTATGTCCGGAACATTACCGATGCAGGGCACCTGGAGGACGATGCGGACCAGGGGGAGGACAAGATCTCAAAAAGGGCACGCCTTGAAAAAATAGAACCCATGGAGGTGGTTCAGCGCTACACGGTGGATTTCCACAACATCCTGCGGAAGTTCAACCTGCTGCCCCCCAGCATAGAGCCAACAGCCACCGGGCATATCGTGGAGCAAATTGAGATCATCAAGGTCATCCTGGACCGGGGATACGCCTACGAAAAGAACGGGTCCGTCTATTTCGACGTCCAAAAATTCAACAAGGATTACAACTACGGCAAACTCAGCGGAAGAAAGCTGGAGGACATGATTGCAAACACCCGGGAGCTGGCAGCACAGGATGAAAAAAAGAACCCCCAGGATTTTGCCCTCTGGAAGCGGGCAGAGCCCCAGCACATCATGCGGTGGCCTTCTCCATGGGGAGAAGGGTTCCCCGGCTGGCATTTGGAGTGTACCGTCATGAGCACCAAGTACCTGGGAGAGACCTTTGACATCCACGGCGGGGGCATGGACCTCAAATTTCCACATCACGAGTGCGAAATCGCCCAGTCTGAGGCCAGTTACGACAAAAGCCCGGTACGCTACTGGATGCATGCCAACATGCTTACCCTGAACGGCAAAAAAATGGCTAAATCCACGGGCAACAACCTGCTTCCTGAGGAAATCTTCAGCGGCGAAAATAAGATCCTCAGCAAGCCATACCCTGCGTCGGTAGTGCGTTTTTTCATGATGCAGGCACATTATACGAGTATTCTTGACCTGAGCGATGAGGCCCTTCAGGCAGCAGAAAAAGGCTATACCCGTCTGATGGATGCCCTGGATCTGATGGAGGACCTCCCGGTTTCTTCCAGTTCCGGCCTGGATATAGAGGGATGGCGGCAACGTTGCTACGATGCCATGAATGACGATTTCAACAGTCCGGTCCTGATCGCGCACCTGTTCGAAGGAGTAAAATGGATCCATCTGATCCGGGAAGGGAAACAGACCATCGATGCGGCAGGCAAGGTTCTTTTTCAGGATACCATGCAGGCCTTTGTGTTTGATGTCCTGGGTATTGAAACTGCCCATGCCGAATCCGGTGAGACCGAAAAGCTCGACGGGGTGGTGCAACTGCTGATAGAGATGCGGAACAAAGCCAGGGCCAACAAGGACTATGCAACTTCCGATGAAATTCGGGATACCCTCAGTTCCCTGGGAATCCAGCTGAAAGACGGGAAGGAAGGAACGACCTACAGCCTGTAATGATGAACTTTTGAATTTGAAGCAGTCGGGCAACATCTGGATCAAACCCCTGTTAGCCCTGGTGCGTTTTTACCAGAAATTCATCTCTCCACTTACGCCGCCAAGTTGCCGCTACACTCCCACCTGCTCCCAGTATACCATAGAAGCCCTTGAGAAACACGGCGTATTCAAAGGGGGATGGCTGGCGCTAAAAAGGATTGTCAGTTGTAATCCATGGGGCGGGTCGGGCTACGATCCGGTCCCTGAAAAGGAGGACAACTAGGGCCGCGCCGACTCGCTCCGGATACCTATCGGGGCTTAGGAAGGTCCAGAGCAATGATTTTTTTGATCGCTCATGCCCGTATTTTGCAGGATGGAACGGTATCTTGTTCCTGGGGTGGGGGGAGGTTATTCCCCCCTTATTAACCCCCCTAAAAAACGTTCCCTCTGATCGGGGACCTGATAGCACTGATCCACTGTTGGTAGTCGGCGCCTCCTTGCGATTACAGCCTGACGGCATAGCGTTAAAAACCAATCTTCTTCCCATCCCCTATTCGGATTTAGTATATTAGCGCCTCAAACACCGGACTATGTATTTTTTAGGTTTTACCTGGAACCCGGATGACACCCTTTTTAAGCTCGGGGTGTTGCAGATCAAATATTACAACCTTCTTTGGATCATCGCCTTCGCTCTGGGATGGTATATCATGAAGCGCATTTTCGAGCGTGAAAACAAAAGCAGGGATCAGCTGGACTCCCTTTTTGTGTATACGGTCCTGGCTACCATGTTAGGGGCCCGGCTGGGGCATGTGTTCTTCTATGACTGGGCTTACTATAAAAACCATTTGTTGGAGATCCTGCTGCCTATCCGGGAGCGTGCTGGAAGCACCCTTTTCGGGATCATAAACGGATACGAATTCACCGGATTTACGGGCCTGGCCTCCCATGGGGCAGCCATTGGAGTGATTGTCGGCATGTACCTTTTCACCCGAAAGCACCGGGAATTCAGCATACTCTATATCCTTGACAGGATTGTCATTCCAATTTCCATTGGGGCCTTTCTGGTGCGCCTTGGGAACTTTTTCAACTCCGAGATCAACGGAAAGATCACAGATGCCTCCTTCTTCCTGGCAACCCGATTTGTGCGGGATTCAGACGATATGCCAGCAGGCAAGGCGATGGCCATCACGGGGGAGAAAGAGCCAAATGCGGCCTACCATGCCCTTCAGGACAATCCTCAGTTTTCGGAATACCTCGAGGCCATTCCTTTCAGGCACCCGGCCCAGTTATACGAGGGAGTCCTGTACATAGGGGTTTTCGCCCTGCTCTATTACCTCTACTGGAATACTTCCCGTAAGGACCAGCCGGGGTATTTCTTCGGGCTCTTTCTGGTCCTGCTGTGGACCATCCGCTTTTTTGTGGAGTTCGTAAAAAAAAGTCAGGGAGGATTCGAACAAAGCCTTGGGTTGCTTTCCACCGGTCAGTGGCTCAGCCTTCCTTTTATCGCATTGGGGCTCTATTTTATGTTCCGAAAAACCGGATCCCATGCGGTTTGATGTTAACAGGCCCGTAAAGGTCACAGTTCTTCTGCTACTTTTCCTTGGCCTGCTTTTGGGCAGCAGCTGTAAGGATGGAGGTGAAAAGTCGCTGGGAACAGAGCCCGTAACCTTTAAGAAAGAAGGGGAACTCAGTATTCTGGATGCCGAGACCGACGCCAGGCTCATTAAGCTGGATATCGAGATCGCAAGTACAGATTACGAGGTCCAAACAGGCCTTATGTACCGGGAGGCCATGGGGGAACGTCAGGGGATGCTATTTGTGTTCACAGAAGAAGCCCCGCATTCCTTCTACATGAAAAATACGCTGATTCCACTTGATATTCTCTTCATAGACAAGGAGCTTACAATCGTAAAAATCCACCGGAAGGCAGAGCCCCTGAACGAGGCAGGAATACCCTCCGGCGGACCTGTCCAGTATGTCCTGGAGGTCAGGGCAGGAATGAGCGACCGATGGGGCCTGGAGGAAGGCGACCGGATCCAATACGAAAAATCACCCTGATGTCGTACCGGGAGGAGATCGTTGCAATTCCAACCCGGGCCGGCCATTCACTTACCGGCAGCCTGTTCTCTCCCCTGCATCCTTCGGGTCAATCCCTTCTAATCTCGTCGGCCACAGGGATGTTGAGGCGATTTTACCACGCTTTTGCGAAACACTTCGCCTCCAAAGGCTATACCGTACTCACATTTGATTACTGGGGCATCGGAGATTCCGGAGGCACCCCGGACGCCCTGAAAAAGAACCGGTATAACCTGGCCCACTGGGGTTCCAACGACCAGGCGGCCGCGGTCAGCTTTTTAAAAGCTTCCGCACCAGGAGACCTCCTTAGCCTGGTTACCCACAGTGTAGGAGGACAGATCTGTGGGTTCAATCCCGAACACCCCAAGATCGACCGTATTCTGATGGTTGCCTCACAGACCGGTTACTGGGGGCTTTTTGACGGATGGCATAGGTATAAGATGTGGTTCTTCTGGAATGCGATTATCCCCTGGACAACCCCCATTTTTAACTATTTCCCGGCCGGCCATCTGGGCCTGTTCGAAAACCTGCCAAGGGAAATGGCCTACCAGTGGAAGCGATGGGGGAAACGGCCGGAGTATATGATGGCCTTCCGGGATACCCATTACCTCTTTGATCAGTTAAAGATGCCTATCCTGTCCCTTAGTTTCCCGGGGGACGCCCTTGCCCCGCCAAAGACCGTTGATTGGCTGGCCGGGCAATATCCTACGGCCGATGTCCGCCGGGTACACTACGAAATGGAAGGCAAAAACCCGGGACATTTCGGGTACTTCCGTCCCAGGTTTGAAAAAACGCTCTGGTCATATACCCATCAGTGGATTACCGAAGGGGTATGGCCAAAACAGTAAGCCCCGCTCAGGAATTTTTATTTGGACAGGTCGAGAGCCCGAAGGGGAGGTAAAGCGGGCAAAAGCTCACAAAGCTGGTCAGGACAAAGACTCCTGCCAGAACCAGGAGCACAATCCCCAGGGTCCCTGAAATAGTTCCGGTGTAGTAAAGCACGCCGATGAGGGCTGCGATAATCAAACGGATGACCCGGTCGGTGGTTCCCATGTTTTTTTTCATTTTGATTTCTTTTAGTTAAACAGATACGTGAACCCCAGAACAATCAGGTAAATTATCCCGAGACAGAGCAGGCACACTAGAATAAACTTTGCTACTTTGCTTTTCAATGCCAGTTTTTTAAAGTGTTCTCGCAGGCCCTCTTGATTCCTGGGTGTTGTGATTTTGTGCACTCTCGTGCTTCTACTAATTTAGCAAAAACCTTTCAATGGCCGGGCTGCCCCATACCGCTATTTACACAGACAACAAATCCCGGAAGGATGAACTGGCCCGGAATCTGCTGGACGGAAGGCCCCCGGATGAGCTTTCCTTCCTCAAAGGGTGCACAGGGGCCCTCTTTTCCAATTCCCGGATCAATGCCTTCCTGGAGGAGGAAGCCCGGCATGACCGGTCTGGCCTCAACCTGGAAGAAGGACGGAGACTGGCCACTTATTC